>DAOTTI010000234.1:0-3771 GCA_034437795.1 Chloroflexota bacterium
CTAGTACACCATCAGGCCAGCGACCTGGCATGGCTTTCCCTGGTGCGCGGGCTGGCATTCCCGAAGAGGTTGCCTGCGACAGCACTACTGCCGCGTCAAGCACGATTTGCAGCGTGCGCCAACCTGGTCGGTACCCCGCAAGTGACGGTTGACGAACCGCTACCCCGGATCCCTGTGGAGGTGGCCAGTTCTTCCATTCGCCGCTGGTGCCTGTAGGGACATGACCGATTATCCATACGCGGAGCCCTCACCCTGGCCGTCTCCCATAGGGAGAGGGAGCTCCTCGCTGGCCCTGAAGAACTCTGGCTGGCGGGCGAAGCAGGGGCGTCCGGTAGCGCGGCCAGCGCCTTTCGTTGCATCTATGCTCTGGAGCCAACGTCCCTCGGAGACGCGCCGGAAGCGGCATCGACGAAGGACTTCCCTGCAGGGGCATAGGCCAGCGACCGGGGCAAATCGTCGACCCGTCCACTCCTACTGGTCCGGCGGCCGCTCAGGCCGAGCGCCTACTGGCGTGTGACCCCTGAACCTTGAAGGTTGAACCTTGCACTTCGCTTATCCCCTGGCTGCCCGCCGCGCCTTGTCCTGGTACATTGCCTCGTCGGCCTGGCGTAGCAGCGCGTCCAGGCTGGTCGGCTCCCGCTGGTCCACCACCGCCGTCCCCACGCTGACGGTGAACGGGACGGGCCCCGGTGGACGCTGCTCCAGCCGGCCGCGGATGCGGGCCGCCACTCGCGCGGCGCTCTCCGCGTTCGCCCCGGGCAGCAGGATCACGAACTCGTCACCCCCGTGCCTCGCCACCAGGTCGGACGTGCGCGTGCAGGCGCTCAAGGTCATCGCTACCGCCCGCAGCACCTCGTCGCCGGTGTGGTGGCCGTACCGGTCGTTGATCTCCTTGAAGCGGTCGATGTCGATAAACAGCACCGCCATCGGGCGCGCCGCCTCCTGCCCGCCATCCGCTGCACCGCCGGCCGCGCCGGTGACCACCCGCCGCGCGCGTGCCACGCCGCGCTCATAGAGCTCTTGCAGCGCCCGCCGGCTGTACAGCCCCGTCACGGGATCCCGCGCGTGCTCGGCCACCAGCACGTCCGCCGTGCGCAAGCGCTGGGCCAGCACGCCGAGCAACGCGCGACACAGGGGCCAGTGGCGCTGGACTGCGGCCAGAAACTCGATGCGGCCCAGGCGCAGGCAGGTGGTCGCCTCTGTGGCCACGTACGACGCCGACCGCGGCGCCCCATCCAGGAGCGACAGTTCGCCCACGGTGTCGCCCGGCCCGAGCCAGGACACCACCACCTCCGTGACAATGCCCTCGCTCTCATAGCGCGTGAGCGACTGCACCCGCCCCGAGATGATCAGAAAGACACTATCGCCGGGCTCGCCCTGGCGCACCAGATGCGCGCCCGCCTCAAAGACGCGGTGTTCTGCCGCCGTAGCCAGCGGGAGCAGGTCCGCCGTCTCCATCCCGTCGAAGAGCGGCATGCTGCGTAGCAGGTGCAGGCGCTCACCGACCCCCGGGGCCGCCGGCGCGGCCGGGCAGCGCTGGGATGGGGAGCCGGACGCGTCCGGCGGCTCCAGGTGCAGGCCGGCTCCCACCGTCGGGTTCAGGGTGCCGTGGGCCATTGGGGCACTCCAGCTCACACTGCTGAGAACGTCGGCCCGGCGGTCGGGGGGATGCCTCACCCCACCCTGGCCAGCCCGGCCGCAGGCCGGCCGGATGCATCGTCCCCGGCGGGAGCGTGCAGCCGGCGCCGCTGTCCTTCAAATGGGCGTGCGCAACAGGTCCAGATGGGGCCAGGCCATGGCCCTCGTTCCCCCTCTCCGTGTCGGAGAGGGGCTAGGGGGTGAGGTCCCCCCGGGCAGCGGCGCCAAGCCGTACGGCCATGGCCGTCGTTCCCGTCTCTGCGTCGGAGAGGGGCTAGTGCTGTCGCAGGCAGCCTCTTCGGGAATGCCAGCCCGCGCACCAGGGAAAGCCATGCCAGGTCGCTGGCCTGACGGTGCGCTAGGGGCCCAGCCGCACGGCGGGGCCGCGTGGGGCAGGGGTGCGGTGCGGCCCCGGCCGAAGGGGGTGAGGTCCCCCTCCAGAGCAAGCTGGCACTATGCCGGCGCCCCCATCTCCCGCAGCAGGCGCTGCAGCACCGGCTCGATCTGGCGCCGGAGCGCCTCGTTGGCGTAGCCGGCCCAGGCGACGTCCGTCTCCGTGTCCAGGGGCGCCGCCAGCGGCCGCCCCCAGCCGTCGGTCACGATCACGCCGGCCTCGCTGGCAATCAGCCAGGTGCACAGGTCGTAGGGCCGCGCGCACAGGCGACGCGCCCCCGCTGGCGCGGTGCCCTGCCACCGGCGCGCATCCATCAGCAGGGGCCGCAGGTCGGCGATGAACCGGTCGTGCCCCACCATCAGCTCATAGAGCTGCCCGCCCGACGAGACGTACTCGTCGTCGAACACCAGTGGCACGCCCGCCGCGTGGTCGCCTACCACCTCCGCGAAGAGGCGCTCCTCCAGCCAGGCCGCCGCCTCCTTGGTCCCGGGGAAGAATTTGGCGATAGTGGCGAACCCGTGGGCCAGCCCGCGAGCCTGGCTGGGCGCAGGGCGCATCGGCCGTCGCTCCCCCGTGGCCAGGTCCAGCGTCTCGCCGGCGGCCCCGCCGCCTCGCACCGCCCAGAGGCAATCGGCCAGGCGCGCCCGCTCCGTCGGCAACTCCAGCTGCACGGCCACCTCCAGGTCCTGGAGCGTCGGCCGGCGCCCGAGCACCGCCTGCCCCGGCGCCACCGCCGCCAGAACCCAGGCCGACCGCTTCTGGTACATCAGGGCGCGCGTGCCGTCGATCGGGTCCACAATGCACTCGAAGGCCGCGTCGGCATCGGCGGCGCCCGCCGGAAAGGGGCGCCGGCCATTGCCCGCCAGGCCCTCGGCAATGAGCACGAAGGGCCGGTCCAGCTCCGCCGCCCAGGCCTCGCAGAAGGACAGCAGCGCGTCCTCGCCCCGCTCGTCGAGCGCATAGATCGTGTCGCCCGAGTAGCCGCTGCCGGGGACGGCGTCGCGCACGATGGCGCTGGCCGCGCCGGCGTCGACCCGGTGGCTCCCGCCGAGCACCGCGTCCCGCAGGCGCGTCTCCAGGGCAATCAGCTTCTGGAGGAAATACTGGGGCGGCGCCGGCAGCACGATCAGGTCCCTGAAGTAGCTGATCCGGCTGAGGACGCCGATGACTCCATGGGGTAGCCCCGCGCCTGCCAGGCCTCCAGGCCGCCCCGCAGGGCCGCCACGTCGCTCCGCCCCGACGAAATGAGCACCTGTGCCCCACGGGCACTCGTATGCTCGTTGGGTCAGGTGCAGTACAGGATGGGGCGCTTGCCGGCCGGCAGCGCCGCTAGCGCCCCTTTCGGGTCCCGCTCCAGCTCGTCGAGGGGGAGCGAGATGGCGCCCTGGGCGCGTAGCGCCCGCCAGGACGACGCGCTGCGCACGTCGACCAGGATGGCGCGCCCCGCCACCACCTCCGCATGCGCGGCGTCCACGTCGATCCGCGGCACGGCGTCGCCGCCTACCCCCGCTGACCCGCCGCCGGCCGGCGCGGCCCCGCTTGCGCCGGACGTGCGGATGCGGATGCCGCAGCCGGCGAGGGCCGGCGCCACCATCGCCAGGGGCAGCCCGGCCAATGCGCCACTGCGCAGCGCCGCTCGGCGCCCGAACGTCGTTCCCTTCATGACCAAGAGATTACCGTCCCGTCGCCCCGGGCACCAGCGGCGTCGCCGCCGGCCGCGTGGCCGTGCCCGCCACGCC
>DAOTTI010000235.1:0-10570 GCA_034437795.1 Chloroflexota bacterium
GAGATTGGGGAGAGGGCAACCGGCCCGGGGGCCGTGACGGGAGCGGTTTCGGGTGGGGTACTGGGGGTGCTGCGGGGCGCCGCGGCGGCGCTCACCGTCCCGGGCTTCGGGCCGCTGGTAGCGGCCGGTATCCTGGCGTCGGCGCTTGGTGGGGCAGTGATCGGCGCGGCGACGGGCGGACTGGTCGGCGCGCTGGTGCAACTGGGGCTCCCCGAGGAGGAGGCCCGCTTCTATGAAGAGCAGCTACGCGCCGGGCATCCAGTGGTGACGGTGAAGGCGAACGGGCGCTTTTACGAGGCGCACGCGATCTTGCGCCGCTTCGGGGCGATCACCTATGGAGCGGAGCAGGCGGCGCCGGCCCCGTAGTGCATCACACGGTTAGCAGAATGTTAGACGCGGGGGGCAGACTCCCCCGCGAGCCGCGGGCCCTTCTCTGGCAGATGGGGTGAGCCGGGTGGGAATCGAACCCACAACCCACGGATTAAAAGTCCGTTGCTCTCCCAGTTGAGCTACCGGCCCTCATTCGGCACGCGGTTCGTGCGCCATTCAGCCATTCAATTGTACCTGGAAGGGGGGCGCATTCCTGGAAGGGGAGCGCGCAGGACATCCCGAGCGGGCTGCCAACCAGACGTCAGCCGCTGATCGGCGGGCGCGTAAGCGCGGGGCCGCACAGAGGTATGCCAGCGACCTTCAGTTGGCGCCAGGCCAGGACCCGTGTTCCTCTTGCCGTGTCGGAGCGAGGGCGGCGGAGCTAACCCGTATGGCGGTGGCCATCGTTCCCTCTCGTCCGCCTGTGGAAAAGGAGGCGGCGCGGCCCCCGGCCGAAGGGGGTGATCTCCACTCCCCCTGGCCGTCGTTCCCCCTCTCCGTGTCGGAGCGGGAGCGTCAGGGCCAAGCCGCACGGTGGGGTGGAGTGGGGCAGGGGTGCGGCCCGCCCACCGTCAGAAGGGAGTGAGGTCTTCTCCCGTCTCCCGCACGCGGGAGAGGGGGCGGCGCGGGGCCGACCGAAGGGGATGAGGGCTCTCCCCGTGTCTCCGTGTCTCCGTGTCTCCGCGTCGGAGCGGGGCCAGGGAGGTGGGGTCTGCCGGGGCGGCTGATCCGGAAGTGCTGCGTGCGCCCCAACGCCCCCTCATCAGCACGCGCCACGCACGTTAACGCGGCCTATCGCATGCGGCCTACCGCACGCCTGCTTCGCTGCGGCCCCTGTGCTCGAGCGGTGCAAGCGCACGGTGGCGATGCTCCACTTGGGGCGCCAGGGCTGCTCCGGAGGGATCGCCTTGTGCCCAGGCGGTGGCAGTAACCAGTGGCGATGGGCGCGGCGAGACGTAGCGGAAGCGCTCGCGCTCCACCAGGTGCTCACGCGGTGGCAGTAACCAGTGGCGATGCGCCGCTGAGGGTGGCCCGAGGCTTGCCCCTTAGAGCTCTCCAAGGAGAACCGGCAGCGTCATGTATGAGCTTTACCAGGCGGAATGGTGCCCCTATTCGTCGCGTGTGCGCCAGGAGCTCACGGAGCGCGGCGTGGACTTCGTCGCCCGCCAGGTGGCGGCGGACCCGGATCAGCGCCACGACCTGCGGGCGCGGACGGGCACGGCGTCCATCCCCGTGCTCGTGCACGGCGACCAGGCCATCACCCAGTTCGAGGAGATCCTGGCCTTTCTCGACCGCCATCACCCCAGGCGACCGGACGCCGAGCGGCACCGCGCCAGGGCCCGCGATCCAGATGAACAGCACACGCGCCTGCAGCTACTGTAGACGTAGCTGCGCTCCCAGGCTCCGCGGCCGCCCCGGGCGAGCGGTCGCGCGTCCTCTGCCACCGTCATCTCCAGGATGCCAGGCCCGTGCCGCGCCCTGCCGCCCGCGCGCGGCGGGCCTCGCTGAGCTGGCGCGCCAGGTCCTCCGGCGTGAGCCCGAGCGCCTGCGCCAGCCGGCGCAGCACCGTCGGCTGCGGGCGGATGGCCCCAGCCTCCAGCTTGGCAATCGTCGCCAGGGCCACGCCCGACCGCGCGGCCAGCTCCTCCTGGCTCCAGTGTCTCGCCTCACGAAGCTGTCGCAGGTTCATCGCCAGCGTCCCCGTCGCGTCCGCTTTCATACCAGCTACATGCCCCTGGTCCAGTCCCGTCTTGCTACCGCGACGGTGTCCCGGGACCGGTGGCGGGCGCCACCCTCCACCGGCCTCCCTCATCGCCCTCCCGCTCCGGCAAGCCGGGTGCCATCGGGACCAAACAGGTGGAGGCACTCCTGGTCGGCGACCAGCCGGATGGGCGTCTGCGGGAGCAACTGCTCGCCCAGCGGGAACCTCGCGACTACCTCAAGCCCCCGCCGGCCCGGCGCGCCCAGCGAGCACGTCACCAGCTGCTGGCGCTCCTCCATGCGGGGTTCGGTCAGCACCACCCAGCCAGCCAGCGCGCCCGCCTCGTCGCCGGCCGCCAGACGAAGCCCCTCCGGGCGGACCCCCACGGTGACCGGCGTGCGGGGCGCCAGCCCAGCCAGCATACCGCGCGGAAGGGGCAGCCGCGGCCCTGGCGACGGCCGGCCCGCCGGAGCAGGCTCGTCCTGCAGCCGGACGGACGCCCCGTCTTCCCCCACCGTCGCCGGCAGCAGGTTCATCGGCGGGGAGCCCACAAAGCCGGCCACGAACACGTTCGCCGGCCGATCGTAGATCTGGCGGTAGGTCCCTATCTGCTCCACGCGGCCCAGGCGCATCACCGCCAGCCGGTCCCCGATGGCGATCGCCTCCGACTGGTCGTGCGTGACGTAGATGGTGGTGACCTGGAAGCGCCGGATCAGGCGCTTGATCTCCACCCGCGTCTGCGCCCGCAGCTTGGCGTCGAGGTTGGCCAGGGGTTCGTCAAAGAGAAAGACCCGTGGATTGCGGATGATGCAGCGGGCGATGGCCACCCGCTGCTGCTGGCCGCCGGAAAGCTGGTGGGGCTTCCGGCTCAGCAGCTCGCGAAAGCCGGGCCCCATGATCTCGCAGACGCCGGCGATCCGCTCCGGCGACTCCGCCTCGCGGTGGCGGATCTGGAAGAAGAAGCTCAGGTTGCCCCGCGAGGTCATGTGCGGGTAGAGGGCGTAATTCTGGAACACCATCCCCACTCCCCGCCGGCCGGCGTCCAGGTGGGTCACGTCTTCCCCATCGAACAGCACCCGCCCGCTGTCCGGCGCCTCCAGTCCGGCAACGACGCGCAGCAGGGTCGTCTTGCCGCAGCCGGATGGCCCCAGGATGGAGAGCGCCTCCCCGTCGGCCAGGTCTAGGGTCACGCCGTCGAGAGCCCGCACCACCCCTTCGGCCAGCGCGGCCTGCACCTGCTCCTCGTCGGCCGCGCGCGAGAGCCCCTGGTTGGTGGCGAGGGCATAGGTCTTGCTAACGTGGTCCAGTGTCACTGAGGCCATGGCGCCGCTCTCCCTCTATTGTGCGCTGAGCTCCACCCTGGCCCGCAGGTTGGCGATCCCCCGCACCGAGACCATGGCGCTGCTCTGCCTCTATTGTGCGCGGAGCGCGACCGGCCGGCCAGTACAGGGCTTTGCCGCGGCGCCATCTGGTCGAACTGGTGGCGCGCCGGCGAGCACTCGCCCCGTGGTCTTCTCGCCCGCGGGAAGCCTGGACACGCGGGCGGGCACCGGCGGCCGCGAGCACAGGGCGTTTGGGGGGCGAGCGGGGCGCCTGCGGCTGGCACGGTGGACCGAAAGGGGCGCCGGCAGCCGTGAGCACCGGTTACGCTTGCGGAACACGGGAGTAGCGGCGCGCCAGGGGGTGAGGCGATGATCAAGCTGCGGCAGGTGGACTGGTTGGCGGTGGCTCGGGCGGTGGTGCGCGAATACCGGCGGGATGACGTGCCGGGCCTAGCTGCCGAGCTGGCCTATCACCTGCTCTTTGCCCTCGTCCCGTTCGCCATCTTTCTGGCCGCCCTTGCCGGCTTCACCGGCCGCCTGGTCGGCTCGGACAAGCTGATGAACCAGATCACGGCCAGCCTCTACGACGCCCTGCCTCCGGCAGCCGCGGAGGCGCTGCGCGGGCCCCTGGAAGAGGTGCTGACGGCCCAGCGCGCCGACCTGCTGAGCCTCGGCGCGCTTCTGGCCCTGTGGTCGGCGTCCAACGGCGTCGGCACGTTGATCAAGGCCTTCAACCGCGCCTATGGCGTGCGCGAGACGCGCAACTTCTTCGTCCAGAAGGCCCTGGCGCTGGCCCTCACCCTCGTGCTCAGCTTGCTCCTGGTTACGGGGTTCATCCTGCTGGCCTTCGGCGCGCAGATCGGAGAATGGGCCGCCAGCGGCCTCGGCCTGGGGCCGCTCTTCCGCACTACCTGGCCGTTCGTGCGCGTGGTGGCATCCCTGGCCGGCGTCAGCCTGGCCCTGGCCCTGCTCTACTGGAAGGGGCCAAACGTCCGCCAGCAGTTTCGCTGGATCACCCCCGGCTCCGTGCTCACCACCCTGCTGTGGGCGCTCTTCACCGTCGCCTTCGGCCTCTACGTCCAGTACCTGGGAGAGAGTGCGTACAGCAAGACCTATGGCACGGCCTTCGGCCTGATCCTCTTCCTGCTGTACCTGTACCTGACCAGCGCCATCATCCTGATCGGCGCGGAGCTGAACGCGGAGGCGGCCAAGCGCTATGATCCGCGGCTGCTCGAAGATAAGGCCGCTCATCCCGAGAAGCAGGTGCCGGGGAAGCAGCCCCCAGCCCATCCCGACGCAGCCGCGCAGGCCGGCGTGGCCCCTCAGCCAGCCGCCGGCCAGCCCAAAGCCGCCTAGCCGCCTCCCACGCCTGCACGGTACGTCCTGTCATCCTGGCATCGCAGCGGGGCATTCGCGGGGCTCGCGCGGGGCTCACCCAGATCCGTCACTCGCGGAGCCCTCACCCCAGCCTACTCCCAAAGGGAGAAGGGACTGTTCACTGGCCGTGAGTACGTCCAGGCTGGCCGAGGCTCTTCAGGAGCGGCGTCCTCACCCTGGCCCTCTCCAGAAGGGAGAGGGAACTCTCACTACTCGCGGCTCGCGACTTCCCCTACACACTCTGGATCTGTAGCTCTTCCACCACTTCACGGACCCCGGGGACGCGGGACGCCACCTCTTCCGCGTTCTCGGCGTCGACCACGTCCGCGACGGTGCCCCGCAGGTAGACTACCGCGTCCCTGACGTCCACGTTGATCGGCAGCGAGGTGGTGGCTGCATCCTCGCGCAGCTCGCGCCGGACGGCGTCGGCAATAGCCTCATCACCCAGCTCGCGTTCGCTCGACGGTGCGACCTCGACGTCATCGGTAGACGCGGGGGTAAACCCGCCCAGGACCACGGCGCGGCCCCGCTGGTCGCTGGTGATCACCGGGTCCGTGGGCGGCACGTAGGCCACGTCGGCCTCCTCAGCGGTATCGACGCCGGCGGCCTCCAGCGTCGTCGTGCCGGTGGCCTGGTCGGTGAAGTCCGGCTCCAGCTCGGCATCGCGTCGCTGGAGCTCCGGCACGTCTCGCGCCAATTCGGCGGAGGGCGCCACGCTGTGGTGGAAGTCCGACACCTCAACCGGCACCGTCCCTTCCACCTCCAGGTCATTGTCCACGCGCTTCTCACCGGCCAGGGCAGTGGCGATGTCCTCAGCCGCCTGTCGCGCCTCCGGCGTGTCCACACGGCCACTCAGGATGAAGGCGTCTTCGCTCTCCTCAACGATGACCGACGTGCCGGTGAGCCGTTCAATCTCCCGCTCAATGCGTTCGGCGAGTAATGCCTGCGCTCCCTTCCGCTCTGCCATGGCTCGTGCCTCCCGTGCACGGTTTCTGGCTTGTCTCCGTACGTGGCCCGGCGCTCCACCGGCGTTCACTGGCCACCCGATCTGGCGCCGGGGCAGCGCGCGCTACGGGTCACTTCTTCTGCAGCGGAGGCGTGCCGCGGCCGCTGTACTGTCCAATCTCCCGCTCGGCAGGTTGCTCTTCCGTGTATTCAGGACCGAGCTTCTTCCCCCGGCCGGAAGGGGGATTGAGCGTCCGCTTGTGGGCGAAGTCCTTCTCGTCGGTCTTGCGTGTCTTCTTCCTGGCCACGGTGTCCTCTCCGTGCGCTTGCGTCAGCGCCCGACGCCGAGCAGCCACAGCAAGATAATCAGGGCCAGGGGGACGCCGAGCAGCCACAGCACGATCAGGATCATGAGCGTTTACTCCTGGAAACGGTAATGCAGGAACCGTGCCAGATGCCCGCCGGCCTGGCGCGGGCCACGGGGGCCGCTGCGCCCGCCCGCGACGCGCGGCGCTACGTCAAGCCTGGCATGCTCCTGGCCCATAAGCCAAAGGCCCGCGCGGTGCTCCCCGCGACCTCGAAGCGAAGGACTTAACGCCCGTACCGCCAGCGCGACCCGACGACCGCGCCGACTATCTCGCCTACTTGGAGGCTGAGTGGGCCGATATCCCCGATTTGGGCGCCGAATGGCCGGAGTGGGACGAGCATTCGCGCTTCAGCTTCGCCATGGATTGGCCGATCCGCGAGGACCGGCTGGCCAGACTGCTCACGGAAGAGCGCCGTGGCACCCTCAGCCCCGCCCAGCAGGCGAGGTTGGATGCGGGAAAGGCGTTGATCGCCAAGCATCGGCCCATCCTCGAACGGCTCCTGGCCGACCCGTAGCCCTACCGAGGCCGCCACGGCCAAGAGACCCCCGAAGGACACCAAGGGCATGACCGCAGATGAGGCCGGGGCGCACGTGCGCCGCGGCGTCCTTCTTGACCGTGACCACGCCCAGGGGAAAGGGAACTGCTCACTAGCCGTGAACAATGCCGGCTGAAGGGCCCCCAGGAAGCGCTCAGAGACCACGTTTCCCGCCAACTTGCTGTAATCCCCTGCGACCCACCACCTAGGGCAGGCAGATCTTGCACTGGAACCCCGGCCAGCGCAGGCAGGCAGCACGGTCGAGCCCGCCTAAGCGGGCTTGGCTCAGGACTAGAACCTTGAACTTTGAACCTGGCCGAACCTGGCCCTACGCTGGCGCGGGACGCGGCGCGGCCAGGCGCCGCCAGTTGAAGGCCAGACCGAGCGACAGGACCGTCCCCAACACCCCCAGCACGGTGAAGGCGGCCACTGGCCCCACCACGTCGATCAGGCGCCCCACCAGGGGCGTGGTCGCTGCGGCGCTCTCTTGCCCGATGAAGTAGTACAGGCCCAGCACCGTCGACCGGCGCTGCGGGGGGATCGCATCGGCAAAGAGAGACTCCAGCACCGGCAGGCGGGTATTCATCGTCAGGCCGTAGGCGAGCAAGACGGCGAACACCGGCCAGCCGAACGGCACGTGGGCCAGGAGCAGGATCAGGGGTCCGACGGAGGCCGTGACGGCGACCAGCACCGGCGCGCGGCCAAACCGGTCGGAGAGGGCGCCACCCAGGGGCGCGGCGAAGATCCCCACGCCCGTGATCAGGGCGATGAACAGCCCGGCGCGGTCCTGGGGCACACCGTGCCTGTCCACCATGAATAGGGGGATGTAGGCGAACATGCTGGCCGTAAGCAGCTGCTCCGCCAGCGCCACGCCCACCAGGGGCCCGATGGCCTTGAGCGCAGCCAGCGCCCGTACCTGGTGCGCCTGCTCCTCTCTGGCCGTCTCGCTGCCCGCCGCGGCATCCCCATATCCGGCGTGGCCGGCCGCCCTGGCGCCGCCAGCGCCCCGCGCCCGCTCCGGCGCCCGATACGTGAGCACCAGCATCATCACGCCGGCGACGAGCGGCGCCACCGAGAGCGCCAGGAAGGCGGTCCGCCAGCTTCCCGTGAGCTGCACCACGCCGATGGCGATCGCCGGCGCGGCGGAGAAGGCCAGCGCCCCGCCAATGACGTGCGTTCCCAGGGCGCGCCCGCGCGCCGCCACGCTGAATGTCTCTGCCAGGAGCGATGCCGCCGGCGCGTGATAGGTGGCTGCCAGGATCCCCGTTGCCACCAGCAGGGGAATGAGCTGCCAGAAGCTGGTGGAGAGACTGATGGCAATGCCGGCCAGGCCCACCCCGAGCAATCCAGCGCCGATCAGCAGGCGCTTGCTCATCCGGTCGGCCAGCGCCGAGATCGGGAGCTGCCCGAACCCCAGGGCCAGACCCTGCGCCGAGAGCAACAGACCGGAGCGGGCGTAGTCCAGGCCGAAGCTCTCGCGAATGAGCGGGAGCAGGGGCGAGAGGCCGCCGGTGCCGATGTGGTGCGCGAAGTGGGCGAACATGAAGGCAGGCAGCACCAGCGGGGAGACCGGCGTCTGGCCGGCACTGCCCCGCCTGCGCCTGGCTGCGGCTCCGGTAGGCGGCGCGCCCGCGGCCGCCGCGTCGGGGGCACTGATCGAAGGGTTGGCCGCGCCTGACATCGAGGGGCAATTCTACTGCCTGTATACTGCGGCCGGGGGACGGCCGTACTTGTGCTCCGGCACACGGCCCTTCCCGCTGATCCTCACGCCAGGGAGAGGAAACATCAGGGATCCTAGCTCGGTCGCCGCCGTCCTTCGTCGACATTCCGGTAACGGCATCCATGAAAGGCGTTCCCGCAGGGTAGAGCCACACGGGCTAGAGCCACGCCGGGCGAAGGGGGGACACCGCGGATGAAGGTTGCGCTGCACTCAGTCACCTACCTGGGCCTGTGGTACGACGGCCCCGGCCTCACGCCCCTGGAGTTCGTGCGGCGCGCCCGCCAGTTTGGCTATGACGGCGTGGAGTTTGACGGCCGGCGCCCGCACGCCAGCCCGCTCGACCTCGACCCAGCGCGCCGGCGCGCCATCCGCGAGCTATGCGCCGACCTGGACCTGGACGTGGTGGCGCTGGCGTCCTATGGCGACCTCTCCACGCCGGTACTTGAGCAGCATCAGGCGGCTCTCCTGATGCTCCGCGAGCACGTCCGGCTGGCCCGCGACCTCGGCGCCCCTGTCGTGTGCCTGGCGCTGGCCTGGCCTGGCGTCGCCCTCCGTGACGGGATGGCCACGACCGAGGTCCCACGCCGCTGGTTCCGCCGCGTGTGGCGGGACGGCACCTGGCTGGAGGCGTGGAACAACTGCAAGCTCAGCCTGCGAGAGGCAGTCCGCTACGCCGAAGAAGAGGGCGTCGTCCTGGCCCTGGAGAACCGGCCACCGATCGTCCGCGACCACCTCGACGTCCTGGACATGATCGCTGAGGTGGACTCGCCCTGGCTGCGCGCCTGCATCGATGCCGAGCACAGCCCGGGGCAGGACGAGCCCGCCTTGAGGCGGCTGGCCGAGGAGGCCGCCGCGGTGCAGGTGCACGCCTACGCCGGCGGGCTGTTCGAGCACGACCCCGAAGGGCAGGTCGTCCTCCAGCCGGAACGGGGCAGCCACCCGGCCACGGACTACCCGGCCTACGTGCGCTTCCTCCGTCAGACGGGCTACGATGGCTATCTCAGCTACCGGCTGGCGCGGCCGGCGCTGGATCGGCGCCACCAGTTTCAGGGCATCGAGTTCGTGGATCGCCAGGCGCAGCTGGCCCTGCACTACCTGCGCGGCATTGTTGCGGCCGGTGCGCCACCGGCCGGCCCCGTCCAGGGCCCCGCGCCCGAGCAGCCAGCGGTCAATAGCCAGTAGCGCCTTCCATGCGGGCCGTGCAGCGCCCAACGCCTCCGCTGTGATCGGGCCGTAGCGTGCGGTCGGCATCCTTCCGCGGCTTCAGGGCCGCCTCACGTCGTAATGGTAGTCGCGATCAGCCGGCGACCACGCGCTGGGCCAGCCGGCGCGGATCGAGGTCAAAGCGATGCCCGGCCAGGGCGTACAGCTCCAGCAGACGCGGAAATGCCTCCCGCGGGACCTGCCCGTCCAGCGCGAATACGCTCCGATCAGGAGCAGGCGCCGCCAGGCGCAGCGCCGTGGCCAGGTGGAGCGGGTCCCGCTCAGGGATGGCCTCGGCGATCAGGGAAGGGCCATCGGGGCCGCTGAGCTCGGCGGCCGCCCGCGCGCACGCGGTGATCAGCTGGCGTGGGAACGGCGCCGGCGGGCCGCCAGGGCCGGCGCCGGCTCCCGCCCGATCCGGCCGCGCGATGAGCACTGTGCACAGTGGCTCGGTGACGTCGGGCGCGGCCGACCCATCGGAGAAGTTGGCCAGCAGCTCCGTACCGCCGAGCAGCGTGGCCTGCGCCGCCGCCAGCGAGCTACCCAGGAAGGCGTGGATCCGCCCATCCTTGAGCGCCGCCACCAGCGCCTCCGCCGTGCTGTAGGTGAGCAGGCGCGGCTCCCCGAACAGCGGGTCCGTGGCGGCGCGCTCCAGTGGCGCAGCCCCGTGCGCCAGCAGCAGGAAGCGCAGCGCCTGCTCGGTGCCGCCGCTGCCGGCCTGCAACCCTAGGCGCACCGCTCGCCAGCCCCCGCCGAGCAGCGCGTCCAGCCCCTGGGCCGATGTCCCCTGGGGCAGTGGAGCGCCGGCGGCGGCGACCAGCTGCCCGTCGAAGCGCCTGGCAAGGGCGCCAATGGCCACGACCGGCACGCCGGCGGCCGCCAGCCGGACCAGCTCGGCGGCGGGTATGGCCCCGGCGTCGGCCGTGCCGTCCGCCACGCTCGCCGCCACGGACTGGCTCGTGGCCCGTACCACCAGCGCGACGCGCTCGGGGGGCGTCACGTAGAGCTGGCGCCGCACGGCCAGCAGGA
>DAOTTI010000236.1:0-10517 GCA_034437795.1 Chloroflexota bacterium
ACCGGCTGATCACGGCGGAGCGGGTGCTGCTGGAGCAGACGCTGCGGGGCAGCATCCAGACCCTCACCGACATCCTGGCTCAGGTGAACCCGGCGGCCTTTGGGCGAGCGATGCGCGCCAAGGGCCTGGCTGGCGACCTGGCCGGCCGCTGCGGCGACCGGGACCGCTGGCAGATCGAGGTGGCGGCCATGCTCTCGCAGCTGGGCTGCGTGATGCTCCCGGCGGAGACGGTGGAGAAGATCTACTTCGGGCGGGGCCTCTCTCGCCCTGAGCAACAGATGGCGGACCGGCTGCCCCAGATCGCGGAGCGGCTGCTGGCCAGCATTCCGCGCCTGGAGGAGGTGCGCCGGATCATCCTGTACCAGGCCAAGCGCTTTGACGGCAGCGGCCTTCCGGAGGATGGCCTGAAGGGGGAGGACATCCCGTGGGGGGCCAGGGTGCTGAAGGTGGCCCTGGACTTCGACGTCTTGCAGGGCCAGGGGCTGGCCCCCCTGCTGGCACTGGAGACGATGCGCAACCGCGCCGGCTGGTACGACCCAACGGTGCTGACGGCGCTGGCGGACCTGCTGGGGGCCGCGGCCGGCGCGACCGAGGTGCGCGAGGTGGCCCTGCGCACGGTGCAGCCGGGGATGGTCTTTGCTGAGGACGTGAAGACGGTGCGGGGGCAGCTCCTGATCGCCCGCGGACAAGAGGTGACGGAGAGCCTGGCCGAACGGCTGCGCTATCTGTCACCCAGGATCGAGATTGCGGAGCCGGTGCGGGTGATCGTGCGCGTGCCGCCGGCCGCTGCCCCGGCCGGGGTGGCCTCGGCGGGGGCCGACGGCGGACCCGCCCGTTCGCTGGCGACGATCCTGCTTGGCCGGTGATCCCTCCAATGGGGGAGGAAGTTTAGGGGATTCCCTGATAGGACGGGCGCCTCTCCCACCCTATGCTTTTCCCGCCACCAGGCCGAGGCCGGGTGAGCGCGGGAAAAAGAAAGAATGAAGAAGGAAGAAATAGGGGAGTTCCGGTCGCACTGATCTTTCTTCGTTCCCCTTTTTCCTTCTTCATTGTTAATTCTTCTTTATTCTCCATTGGGAGAGGGCTATGGGCTTCTTGTCCGCGCTGCGCATTGCGGGGTCCGCGCTGACGGCGCAGCGGTTGCGCGCCGACGTGATCGCGAACAACATCGCCAACATGAACACGACGCGCACGGCGGAGGGCGGCGCCTACCAGCGCCAGCAGGTCGTCTTCGCCGCGCGCCAGGAGCGCCTCCCGTTTCGGACCATCCTCTTTGCCCGCGGGCTGCTGCCGGTGCCCGGCCCGGGTGGCTACGAGCGGCCAGGCGATGGGGTGCAGGTGGCGGCCGTCGGGCCGGATGGGCGCCCGGCCAAGCGCGTCTTCGAGCCGGACCACCCCGATGCCGATCCCGAGGGCTTCGTGGACTATCCGGACATCGATCCAGTGACGGAGATGGCGGACATGCTCAGCGCCAGCCGCGCCTACGAGGCTAATGTGACGGCGCTCAATGCGGCCAAGGGCATGGCGGCCAAGGCGTTGGAGATCGGCCGCTAAGGGGATGAAGAATTAAGAAGGAAGAACGGAAGAAAGATCGACGCAATATGCGTTCTTATAATTCGTCATTGTTCCTTCTTCATGCCTTTCGTAAAGGGAGCGGTTGATTGATGGATATTCCCTTGCTCCGCATGCTCCCCGGCCCTGCTGGTCCGGAGTATGAGCTCGGCCTGGCGCAGCCGCGAGGGGCGGCGCCGGCCGGTGGGAAAGGTTCATTGACGGACGCGCCGGCTGCGCTTGGAATCGGGGCAGCCGATGCCGCGTCGGGCGCCCGGCAGGGCGGCACAGCCGGCGGAGGCGTGCGTGAGGTCATGGACTCCTTTGGCGCCTTCCTGGCGCAGGCCATTGAGGACCTGAACCGGCTGCACCAGGCGGCCGACGCGGACGCGGCGCGCCTGGCCGCCGGAGAGCCGGTGGACCTGCACCAGGTGCTGATTGGCATGGAACGGGCCAATCTGGCCATGGGCCTGGGACTGCAGGTGCGCAACAAGCTCCTGGAGGCCTATCAGGAAGTCATGCGCATGACCATCTAGGGAGCGAGAGCGGGAGACGCTGGTGAACGGGGAAGGCACAGGCATGGCCCAGCTCCTCAAAGACCTGCCGGC
Organism: Chloroflexota bacterium; assembly: GCA_034437795.1. Taxonomy (GTDB): domain Bacteria; phylum Chloroflexota; class UBA11872; order UBA12225; family UBA12225; genus DAOTTI01. The sequence goes on from DAOTTI010000236.1 coordinate 2,160, forward strand.
CGTCTGGCGCGCGCTGGGGCGGACGCGCCAGGCGCTGGCCATCGGCGCGGGGGCCGGCGTGGTGCTGGCCTTGATCGGCGCTGCCTTCCTGCTCCAGCGCCCGACGCTGGTACCCCTCTACACCGGCCTGAACGAGCAGGACGCGTCGGCGATCGTGGCCAAGCTGAAGGAGCTGAAGGTCCCGTACAGCCTCTCGGACGGCGGGACCGCCATCCGCGTCCCCCAGGCGGCGGCTGCGGACCTGCGGCTGCAGCTGGCCGGCCAGGGGCTGCCGTCGGGGAGCGGGGTCGGTCTGAACGGGTACGAGCTGTTCGACCGCACCAGCCTGGGCATTACCGACTTCGTCCAGCACCTAAACCGCCAGCGGGCCCTGGAAGGCGAGCTGTCGCGGACCATCCGGCGCCTGTCGTCGATCGAAGACGCGCGGGTGCATCTGGCCTTGCCCAGGGAGAGCCTCTTTCTGGCGCAGCAGAAGGAGACGACGGCGTCGGTGGTAATCAAGTTGCGTCCGGGGGCCAAGCTCAGCGACGAGCAGGTCTCCACCATCCGCTTTCTAGTTAGCCGGAGCGTGGAAGGGCTGAAGCCGGAGAACGTGGTGGTGGTGGATACGGCAGGGAACACGCTGGGCCAGATGGACCCGCCGGGCGCCGCCAAGAACCGCGACGCGGCCACACGGCTGGAGGTGCAGCGCCAGCGGGAGGCCGAGCTGGAGCGCAAGCTGGCCAGCCTGCTGGAGCCGGTGGTCGGGCGCAATCACGCCGTGGTGCGGGCCAGCGTGGAGCTGGACTGGAGCCAGGTGGAGCAAAGGCTGGAGATCTTTTCGCCGGGCAACGCGCAGCCCCAGCCGCGGAGCATCCAGGACAAGCGGGAGAGCTTTACCGGCAGCGGCGCGGAGGGCGCGGGGGCGATCGGGGTGCCGGGGACCCAGGCCAACATTCCGACCTACCAGGTGGCGCCCGGCGGGGCGCAGAACTCGACCTACCAGAGTTCCAACGTGGTGACGAACAACGAGCTTTCATCGGACCGCCAGCAGATTACGCGCCCGCCGGGTGACGTGAAGCGCCTGGGCATTGCGGTGATGGTCGACCAGTCGGTGCCGGCTGCGCAGGTGGACGTGATCACCCAGGTGGTGAGCGCCGCCGCCGGCATCCAGCCCCAGCGGGGTGACCAGGTCTCGGTGGTCAGCCTGCCGTTTGACGACAGTCTCAGTGCCCAGCTACGGGCCCAGGAATCGGAGCAACGCAAGATGGAATGGATTGAGCTGGGGCTGAAGCTCCTGGGGATCGTGCTGGCTCTGGGCGGCATGTTCATGCTCTTCCGCACGCTGACGGGGGCGGCGCGGCCCAGGCAACCGGCGGCCCTGCCCCTGGCCACGCCGGCCGCGCTACCCGGCGAGCCGGCAGCGCTCCCGCCGCCGGAGACGGGGGCCGTGCCGGGCGAGCCGGAAGGGGGGCGAGGCGAGGCCGCGGCAACGGAGGAGACTGAGGCCAACGAGCGCCGGCGGCGCGCGATCGAGGCCGAGCTGGAGCGGCGCGAGCAGATCCGCCAGACCATTGCCGAAATGATCAAGCAGAAGCCAGAGGTGCTGGCGGGGATCCTGAACTCGTGGCTGCAGCAGGGGGACACGGTGCCTGCGCCCCGCTCTACCGGCGGCAGCACCAGAAACTGATGGCGTAGGGGAGCCGCGTACCGATGGTGCTTGCGACGACGACGATGGCGGCAGCGCCGGGCGCGCCGGAGCGCGTCCCGGTCGGCGGCGCGCTTGGGGGCGCGGGGCTCGGCCTGCCCCTGCCGGGCGCTACCTCTCAGGAAGATGCGCTGGCCGGACTGACCGGCGTGCAGCGGATCGCCGCCTTTCTGATCGCGGTGGGCGAAGAGGCGTCGGCCCTGATCCTGAGGCACCTGCCGGAGGAGGCGATCGAGCAGGTGACGATGGAGATCTTCCGCATGCGCCAGGTGCCCAGCCGGATCACGGACGCGGTGCTGCAGGACGTGTACGACACGCTGCTGGCCGCCGACTACGTGGCGACGGGTGGGCTGCAGTTTGCGCGGGAGCTGATCCGGCGGGCGCTGGGGCCCGACCGCGCCGCTGAATTGATCAACCGCATCACCGCCCGCATCCGGTCCGGCCCCTTCGACTTCCTGCGCGACATCGATCCGGTGCAGATGGTCAGCTTCCTGCAGTCCGAGCACCCGCAGACCATCGCCCTGGTGCTCTCGCACCTGCCGCCCAAGCAGGCGGCGCTGGTGCTGACGGGGCTGCCGCCGGAGGTGCAGCCGGAGGTAGCGATCCGCATCGCGTGGATGGACCGCACCGCGCCTAACGTGGTGCGAGAGGTGGACCGCCTGCTGCGCCAGAAGATCACGTCCATCGGGACGCAGTCGTACCAGGAGATCGGGGGCATCAAGTACCTGGTGGACGTGCTGAATTCGGCGGATACGACCAGCTCCCGAGGGATCCTGGACGCGCTGGATGAGCGGCAGCCGGAGCTGGCGGAGGAGATCAAGAAGAACATGTTCGTCTTTGACGACGTGGTCAAGCTGACGGACCGCGACATGCAGCGCGTCAATCGCGAGCTGGAGTCCAAGGACCTGGCCCTTGCCCTGCGGGGCGCGAGGGATGAGGTGCGGGAGAAGTTCCTGCGCAACATGTCGCAGCGGGCGGCAGCCCAGCTTAAAGAGGACATCGAGCTCATGCCTCCGCAGCGGGTGTCCGTGATCCAGGACGCGCAGCAGCGCATCGTGGCCGTGATCCGGCGGCTAGAGCAGGCGGAGGAGATCGTCATCGCCAGCGGGGGCGCGGGAGATCAACTGATCTGAGGCGAAATGCGGTATGTGGCATGCGTAAGCGGGAAGGTGTGATGGGCGGGAGGCAGTACGTCGTGAAGCGAGGGCGAGCCCTGGGTGGCGGCGTGGCGAGCGGGCCGGCTGGGGAGGGCCATGGTTAGGCAGGCCGGGCAGAAGCGGGAGCCAGCCGCCGAGGCGCCGCTGACCGGCAGTAAGAGCGTGCTCAAAGGGCCGGGGGTGCGGGTGAAGGCCCTGCTGGTAGGGAGCGCTGAGGAGCGGGCCGCGGCCCGAGACGGGCGCCCGGCCGGCGCCCCGGCCCAGGAGGGGCCCGACTTCCGCGCCTGGGGGAGCGCGCCGGCGCAGGCAGAGCGGCTGCTGGCGCAGGCCCAGGTCGAGCTGGGCCGGGCGAAGGCGGAGGCGGAGCAGATCCGCCAGGAGGCGCAGGCGCGCCTGGCCGAGGCGGGCGAGGTGATCGCCACGCTGGCGGAGGCGCGCCGGGTGCTGGAGGAGAGCCGCGCGGAGGCGGCGGCGCTGGTGGCGCGGGCGCAGGCCGAGGCGGGGGCGGTTACCGCAGCGGCGCGCGAGGCGGGGCTGGAAGAAGGCAGGCGGATGGGACTGGAGGAAGGGGCGCGGCTGGCCCGCGACGCGGTGCGCTATGAGCTGGAGCTGGCGCAGCAGCTGGCGGAACGGCTCCAGCAGGAGCGCGACCAGGTGATCGCGCGCGCGGAGCCGGCCATCATCCGGCTGGCTGTGGCCGTGGCGGGGAAGGTCATTGCGCGCGAGATCGACGCGGACCCGGACGTGCTGAGCGGGCTGGTGACGCGGGCCATGCTCAAGGCGGCGGGAGACGACCGGCTGCGCCTGCGCCTGCATCCCGAGGCCCTGGAGCGCCTGGGCGGCTATCTGGATAACCTGGTGGGGCGCTTTGCCGCGCGGGGCGTCGAGGTCGTGCCCGATCCCACGCTGGGGCCGGACGGCATCGTGGTGGAGTCCCGATCAGGGACGGTCGATGCCGGCGTCGGCACGCAGCTGGCCAGGATCGAGGGCGCGCTGCTGTCGGTGATTGGAGCGTAAGCATGGCGATTGTGGCAGGGGCGCAGCCTAGACCAGTGCAAGGCCGGCCAGCGCGGCGGCCGGCGAGTGGAGCGTAGGCATGGCGATAGCCGATCCGACCCTAGATTACCTGGCTGACGGGCCGGCGGAGGGAGAGCTGCCGGCCCTGGACCTGGCGCGGTTCTACCAGGTGCTGGACGAGCTGGATCCGATCCGGTGCACCGGCCGCGTGGTGCAGGTGATCGGGCTGACGATCGAGGCCGCCGGCCTGGCCTGCCAGGTGGGGGAGGTCTGCTCCATCGTGACGCAGCCCGGCACCCGCGCCGAGCCGATCCTGGCGGAGGTGGTCGGGTTTCGGAACGACCGGGTCCTGCTGATGCCCCTGGGTGAGATGGCCGGCATCGCCCCCGGGAGCGAGGTGATCGCCAGCGGGAGCGGGTTCTCGGTGGTGGTGGGCCCCGGGCTGGTGGGCCGCGTGGTCGATGGCCTGGGGCGGCCGATCGACGGCAAGGGGCCGATCGCGGGGCAGCGCTGCGGCGTGGGGCGGCCGCCGCCGGCGGCCCTGCTGCGGCAGCGGATCGTCGAGCCTCTGGCCACGGGGGTGCGGGCGATCGACGGGGTGCTCACCTGCGGGCGCGGGCAGCGGCTGGGGATCTTCGCCGGGGCGGGGGTGGGCAAGAGCACCCTGCTGGGGATGATCGCCCGCGGCGTCTCGGCCGACGTGACGGTGATCGCCTTGATCGGCGAGCGGGGGCGCGAGGTGCGGGAGTTCATCGAGCGCGACCTGGGGCCGGAGGGCCTGGCGCGAGCGGTGGTGGTGGTCTCCACCTCCGACCAGCCGGCGCTGGTGCGGGTGAAGGGGGCCTGGGTGGCGACGGCCATTGCCGAATACTTTCGCGACCAGGGGCTTCACGTCTGCTTCCTGATGGACTCGGTGACCCGCTTTGCTATGGCCCAGCGGGAGATCGGCCTGACGGTGGGCGAGCCGCCAGCGGCCAAGGGCTATACGCCGTCGGTCTTCGCGCTCCTGCCCAAGCTGATGGAGCGCACCGGCGCCGCAGACCGCGGGACGATCACCAGCTTCTACTCGGTGCTGGTGGAGGGCGACGACATGCAGGAGCCGATTGCGGATACCGTCCGCTCCATTCTGGACGGCCACATCGTCCTCTCGCGGGAGCTGGCGGCGGAGAACCACTATCCGGCGATCGACGTGCTGAACAGCATCTCGCGCCTGATGAACGACGTCACCAGCGACGAGCACCGGCGGGCGGCGGGCCAGCTACGGGAGGTGCTGGCCACCTACGCCGGGGCGCGCGACCTGGTCAACATCGGGGCCTACGTCGCCGGCAGCAATCCGGCCATCGACTATGCGCTGCAGGCGCTGCCCCGCGTGCGGGAGTTTCTGCGCCAGCCGGCGACGGAGATTGCCGGCTACGAGGCGACCCTGCAGGCGCTGGGGAGGCTGTTCGATGGCTAGGTTCTCCTTCCGGCTGCAAACGGTGCTTGATTACAAGCAGCGGCTGGAAGAGCTGGCTCAGGTGGAGCTGGCGCGCTGCCGGAGCGCGCAGGAGCGAGAGGAGCAGGCGCTACGCAGCCTGGCGGAGACGCAGGCGCGGGCGGTGGCGCAGCTCGAGAGCCAGCGTGGCAGCGGGCGCCTGGACGTGGCGGCGGTCCAGCTCGGCGCCGGGTACCTGGACCTGCTGGCGGCGCAGGTGCAGCGCCAGAGCCAGGTGGTGGAGCGGGTGCAGCGCCAGACGGAGGCCAAGCGCCAGGAGGCCGTGAGCCGGATGCAGGAGCGCCAGACGTTGGAGCGCCTGCGCCAGCGCCAGCACGCCGCGTACCTCAAAGACCTGGCGCGGCGCGAGGCGCGTCTCAACGATGAGCTGGCGGTGCTGGGGTATCGGCGAACTGGCGGGGAAGGGGGGAGGGAGCGCTAGTGGGTCCGCTCAGGCCGATCACGCGCCGGCTCCCTGTCTCTCATCCGTTGGGCCGGCCCCAGACTGGGAGGGTGGCGCCCTGGTGGCCGGCCGCAGGGGCGCATGCGGGCAGGGCGGCGCTGGCGCGTTCCAGAGCTGCCACAGCACGGTCCGGAGCTAGATGGCGTGTCCAGCACTGAGTCCATCGGCCGCATCACGCAGCACTTGAGCGCGGTGCAGGCCGCCATCGACGCAGCGCGCCGCCTCGGGCAGACGATCACGGCGCCGGTGATTGGCAGGGAGGGGGCAGCGCCCCATCCCCTCCCCCACGCGGACGCGGTGATGCGGGGACACGCGGACGGAAGTGGGCTGGCTTCCGGTCGGGCGGGATCGGTGTCGGGGCCGGGCGGCGCACCGGAGGGGCGCTTCGATGCCCTGATCCGCGAGGCGTCGGCGCGTGAGGGGATCGACGCCACGCTGGTGAAGGCGGTGGCCCAGGCGGAATCGAGCCTCAACCCCAATGCCGTCTCGCCGGCCGGAGCTAAGGGGCTGATGCAGCTGATGGACGCGACCGCTCGGTCGCTGGGGGTGGCTGATCCATTCGATCCGGTGCAGAACGTCGCCGGCGGGGCGAAGTACCTGAAGCAGCTTCTCAGCCGCTACGGCGGTGACGTGCGCCGCGCGCTGGCCGCCTACAACGCGGGGCCCGGCACGGTCGACCGCTACGGCGGGATCCCGCCATACGCCGAGACCCAGACGTACGTGCAACGGGTCCTGCAGCTTCGCGACCGGCTGCACCCACCCGGCGGCCGATCGGCCATCAATGAGCTGGCCAGTCTGGCGCCCCCGAGCGACCTCTAGCCGGCGATCCCTACCGGTGATGAAGGAAGACGAGACCGATGGACATTCTGCGACGTGACCTGACCAGCAACGTGCTGGCCAAGGCGCTCGACGGCCTGGCGCTGCGGGCACAGACCATCACCAACAACGTGGCCAACCTGGACACGCCGAACTTCAAGGCGTCCGAGGTCTCCTTTGAGGACGACCTCAGAGCGGCGCTTGGCCGAAGCGGGGATGGTGACCTGCAGCTGCTGCGCACGGACCCGGGGCACCTTGGGACCGGCCGTCCCCGATCGGTCGGCGACGTGACGCCTGCCGTCACGCGCCTGGTGGCCACCACGTTACGCAACGACGGCAACAACGTGGATGTGGACCGCGAGATGGCGCGGCTGGCTGAGACCCAGCTTTCCTTTCAGGCCGCGACCCAGCTGCTGAACGTGAAGTTCCGCCAGCTCCGCGAGGCGATCTGGGAAGGGAAGCGGTAGCGATGGAGCATCGTAAGGAAGCGCAGCGCGGGTCCGCCACCGCCGGAAAGCGCCCGGCGGCAACCGCGCGCGAGGGAGCAATGGAAGGGAGCGCCACATGGGAAGCGCGGTAACGCCGGCCATTCCGCCCGATGCGCCTTCCGCCGGCCTGGAGGCGATCGGCCCGGCCCGTGCGGCCAGAAAGGGACCTTCGCCGGAAACGAGGGGGCGAGGCTTCGCCGGCGCATTGCAGCGGGCGTGGGACACGGTCCGCGCTTCCGGCCGGCAGGGGCATGGGGAGGGACCTCACCCCCTTCGGCCGGGACCGCGCCGCCCCCCTGCCCCACCCGATCCGACCGTGCGGCCTGGCCCCGCCGCCCCCGCTCCGACACGGCGAGGGGAGAGGCTAGCTGCGGTGAGTGAGGGAGACGAAGTTCAAGGTTCAAAGTGCAAGGTTCAAAGTGAGGGGGCCCAGCCTGACGTGGGGATCGGGGCGTGGATGGAGATGGCGGGAATAGTCGGGGTGGGTGTGGCGCCAGCGCCGGCGGCGGGCGCGGCGAGCGCGCCTCTGGGGGCCGGGCTGACCAGTGCGACGACAGCCATATCGGGAGCGCTGGTGGCGCAGGCCATGGGGGCGGCCGGCGTGGCGAGCGTGCTCCAGGAGAACGATGGCGGTGGCGCACTCGCCGGCGCTCCGGCGGCCGCGGCGACGGCCCAAGGGGAAGCTATCGCGGCACCCGGCGCGCTCATGGCGGACATGCAGGTCCACCTGGCTGCAGGCGAGGAGAGTGCTTCCACCATTGTGGCTGGGGCCGGCGAGGGTATCGCGGCCGGTGTGATGGCCCGTGAGCCGGCGGAAGGGCCCGAAGCGGCGCTGGCGGCGCCAGCCGGGCCGGCCGGTGGACGCGATGCGGGGCCGCCGGTGGCTGTCGATCGGGTGGGGCACCTGGGCGGGGTCGTGGCGGACGTTGACGCAGCAGCGGCCCGCATGCCGCCCGGGCCGGCAGGAGGGGACGCGGCGCAGGCGCCGGCAGGACAAGGTGGGCCGCTGGCCGGAGCGTCCGCGGCCGGCGAAGGCGGGTCGGGCGAGGAGACGGGAGGCGTCGTGCCTAGCCCCGGCGCCCAGGCGCGGCCCGCAGCCGGGGCGGAGGCGATGGCGACCATGGGCAGTGTCGTGGAGGCGCCGGAGCCAGGCGCGGCGCCGACTGCTGCCACAGTGGCCGCGGGGGCCGCGGGGGCCGCCGGCGCGCCGGTGGCCAGCGCGCCGCGCCCGCAGGCGGCGCCCGGCAGCGACCGCG
>DAOTTI010000237.1:0-4683 GCA_034437795.1 Chloroflexota bacterium
CCGTCCTCCCCGACCTGGACCATCCACGAGCCTGGCTGGCGCGATACCGGCTCGGCGGCCAGGGACGCCTTCTGGGCTGGATCCGGCCCTTTGCGCTGCCGGCCTGGGCCGTGCACGGCGAGTTTGGCCACCGTGGGGGGCTGCACTCGCTTGGCGCCGCCGTCTTCGTCTACGTGTTGGGGCGCGCGCTGGGTTGGCTCCTGGGAGCGCCGGCCCTGGGCGACGCGCTGGCGTGGGGCTACGGCCTGCACCTCCTGGCTGACATGGCCACGCGCCGCGGTATCCCGCTCTTCCTCCCGCTGTGGGGCCAGCGCATCCGGCTGCCACGCCCGCTCACCATCCGCACCGCCGGCCTCGGCGAGACCGTCTTCCTGGCCGTGGTGGTAGCGCTGGCGACGGCCTACGCCCTCTCGCCTGGAGCCTGATATCCTGCCGAACGGCGCCGGCGGCCCTGCGGGGACGGCGGGGCTACCGTGGGGGAGACCCTCTCGCCGGCGCCGTCGTTCGTCCCGGGACCCCGCAGCTCGGGGCGAAGCGTCGGCAAGGGACAGCAGGCCAAGCCGCACGGCGGTCGCCGTCGTTCCCCTCTCCGCGTCCGCGTGTCTCCGTGTCTCGACATGGCCGTGTCTGCGTGTCTCCACATCGCCGTGTCTCCGCGTCCCCGTGTCGGAGCCGGGGTCGCAGTCAGTGAGATCCGCCGCGAGCCATCAGCCGGCGCGTTCCGGCATAATGCCAGGGCTATGAGTATGCGTGTCCAAGACGTATCGGACCTCCGCGCCGCCGTGCGCCGGCCGGCCCTGGCCGGCGTGGTCGCGCGCGAGGCGCTCTTCCTGCTGGCGGCCTCCATGTTCCTGGCCCTCACCGCGCGGATCAGCGTGCCGCTCCCGTTCACGCCGGTGCCGGTGACGGGGCAGACGCTGGGCGTCCTGCTAACGGGGGCGCTCTACGGCCCCCGCCGAGGCGCCGCTGCGGTGCTGCTTTACCTGGCAGAAGGCCTGGCCGGCGCCCCCGTCTTCGCCGGCGGACGCGCCGGACTGCCGGTGCTGCTCGGGCCCACCGGCGGCTACCTGGCCGGCTTCGTCCCCGCGGCGGCCGTGGCCGGCTGGCTCGGCACCCCCCGGCGGCCGGTGTGGCTCCGCTTCGGCGGGATCCTGCTGGCCACCGCCGTGGTGTACGCCGTTGGCGTTCCCTGGCTGGCCGTCGTCACCGGCTCGCCAATGCCGGTCGCCATCGCCAACGGGCTCCTGCCCTTCCTTCCAGGCGACACCCTCAAGGCGGCCATCGCCGCCGGCGTCGCCCCCGCGGGGGCGCTCGTCCTGGAACGGTTTGGCCTGCGACCACGCTAACCTCCCCATGGCGATGCCTCTCCCCATGGCTCTCGTTCCCCGTCTTCCACACGGAGGGGGGCGGGGCCAGGCCGCACGGCCGTGGCCGGCGTTCCCCCACTCCCGCACGCGGCAGAGGGGGCGGCGGGGCCCAGCCGCACGGTGGGGCCGGGGGGCAGACGTGAGGCGCGGCCGCGGTCGACGGGGGTGAGAGCTGTCCTCCCCGCCCGGCGCGGCCCCGGCCGCAGGGGGGTGAGATCCACCCCCTCTCCCGGTCCTTCCTCGCGGCTTGTGCCGTCCGCACCGGGGAGCTACGCTACACAGGAAGCGCGTGGCTCCCCGCACGTCGGGCGCTGCCTGAGCCGCTGCCGGCTGTGCGCGGAGCCACGCCACACCGGAATGGAGCGAACCAATGGCGGCCCAGACCGATGCCACTGACCCTGCCGGCGCGCCCGCGTCGCGCTGCGTGCTCATCCGCACCGGCGCCACCTACGCCGGTAAGCAGCACCTCACCTACTTCGAAGGGGTGTCCCGGCAGAGCGCCGGCTCGCAGGCCCTCTGCCTGCACCTGCTGACCATCCCCCCGGGCGGCCGCGCTAAAGCCCACTATCACGCCACCCACGAAACGGCCATCTACGTACTCCAGGGCCAGGCGGAGAACCTCTACGGCGAGCGCCTCGAGCACCAGGACGTGCTCCACGCGGGCGATTTCTACTACATCCCCGCGGGGGTGCCGCACATAGCCATCAATCTGAGCCAGACGGAGCCCTGCACCGCCATCATCGCGCGGACCGATCCCAACGAGCAGGAAAGCGTCGTGCTCCGTCCGGACCTGGACGAACTGGCGGAACGGCTGCGCCCTCGCCCGCCACAGGCCTGAGGCTCGGGCACGGGTAACGGTCCTGCATCACCGCCCCACGTCGTCACCGTGCGAGGGCCGGACGGGGGGCGAAGGAAGAAAGAAGAAGGAAGAGAGACGGAGCAGACTGACGACGTGTGAGCGCTCATCAATGGCGCGCTTGAGCGCGTTCGCTGAAATAGCAACACGAGCGAGCCTTGAGCAACGGATTATTAACGCTCACTTCTTCATTCTACTTCTTTATTTTCCCTTACCGCGCGCCTCGCTCAGGAGGTAGTGAGGCCAGGGGGTGCTACGGCCCGCTCATCCGCGCCAGCGCAAGCGGTGAGGTCTGCGGTGATGGTCAGCGCCTCCCCCACCTCGGCCGGCGCCCGGCGGCGCATCGCCATCTGCTCCTCCAGCGTGCGGGTGTTCTCCCTGGCCAGCAAGACGTGGCGCGCCTCGATCAGCGGGGCGCCCTCTTGGATCGCCAGGTCGCCGGCCGCGCGGATGAGGCCCCCTAGCTCTCGCAGGCGCGTCGTCAGCCGGTCGGGATGGCCCGAGCGGATCCGCGCCTCCTGGATCACCGCTTCCACCGCGTCGCGGCGCAGGTGGGGGATCTTGCGGTCCCTTGCCACCTCCTGCGCGCAGAGCCGCGCCAGGGCCGCGCGGTTGGCTGCGGTGTCCGGCATGTCCTCATTCATGTACACCTCGTAGCCGTAGCCGCGCACCCGCGAGCGCAGGGCGGGGTGCATCTTCTCCACGTCCTGCATGTTGCCCGCCAGCACGAGCACGAAGTCGCACGGCGCTGGCGCGGTGCGGATCATCGTGCCCGACGACCCCAGCGTGCGCCCGGAGATGGGGAAGCGCTTCTCCTGGATGGCGGTCAGCAGCGACTGCTGCGATTCAATCGAGAGCGTCGAGACCTCGTCGATGAACAGCACGCCGCGGTGCGCCAGATGAATGGCGCCGGGCTCCACCAGCTCGTGCGGCGGCGTCTCGTACCCGCCGGACTGGAACGGGTCGTGGCGCACGTCCCCCAGGAGCGCGCCGGCGTGAAACCCAGTAGCGTCCACGAAGGGCGCCCGGTCCGCATCCAGCGCCCGCACGTTATTGACCAGCAGCTTGGGCACGGGGTGGCGTACCGGCGATTGGAAAAAGCGGCGCAGGCTCCACAGGACGGCCACCACCACCGCCGCCACGATCGCCGGCACGGGGCTCCTGGTCGCCAGCGCGTACCAGCCGGCGACGATGGACGTGGCCAGCGACGCCACCCAGAACAGAAAGGTGATCGCCTTATCTGCCTCGCCCCGCCGCTTCTTAGCCTCGCGCACCACCTGCTCGCCCTGGCCGGCCGGCACCGCCTCGATCAGGGGGGAGATGCGGCTCTCCGGATTGGGGAGCACCAGCAGGTCTTCCAGGTCACGCGCCCCCATCATCTCCGCCATCGCCGCCGCCAGCATGCTCTTGCCTGTGCCGGGCTCACCGACCATCAGCACGAAGCGCCGCTGGCGCGCCGCCAGGCGCACGATCTCCACCGCGTGGTCCTGGCCGATGACCTGGTCGATCACGCGCTCGCTGATCGGGATCTCGGCCGTGGTCTGCCAATCGTCCGGCACGCGCTGGGCGCGACGCTGCCGGGGGGCCTCAGGCGCGGCCGCCGGCGCCGCACCCCTGTGGCCCTTCACTCCAGCCGGGCTATCGGCGCCGTCACCGCCGCCACCGCCACGTCCGGCGCCGCCCGCATCCCGCCCGCCGGCCGCAGGCTCATCCTTCAGCGCCCCTCGCAGGGCGTTGCGCACCGCCGCATCGTCCACCGCCTCCAGCTGGGCGATGATGACGCCGGCCCGCTCGGGATCGGCCGCCCGCAGCCGGGCGGTCAGCGCGCGGGCGGCCTGCCACTGGCGGGGCCGGTGCCCGGAGCGCGCCCATCGCTCCACCAGCTCCAGGGCCGCGCCCGGCAGGTGCTCGGCCATCTCCCGCCCCACAATCAGCGCCCCAAGCTGGCGCGTGGCCGGCGAGTCGTCCGCGGCGGCCCGCTCGATGACCTCCAGCGCCACCCGGCGCGCCGCCGCCGAGCCAGCGCGCACTGCGGGTACAACGCCGAAGAGCAGGGCCCGCCGCACCTCGACCGGCAGCTCGGGGCTGGCCTCCGGTGGCGCCGGCGCGTCAGCCGGTGGCGGGAAGGCGCGCAGGAACTCGGCCCCCCAGCGGTCCGGCGCGCCCGCAAGCAGCGCCCCAAAGCTCCAGCTCGCCGCCTCGCTCACGAACCGCTCCCGATCCGCGGCCAGACGCAGCAGGAGTGGCCAGACGGCCGCCTCAGCCGCCGGCCCCGCGGCCACCGCCCGCTCGCCCAGCTGGCGGGCGGCGATGGCCCGCGCCGGCCATGTCTCGTAGGACGCAAACTCGCGCAGCAGGGCCAGCCCCTCGCCTCCACCAGGGATCAGCACCTCGGCCCTGGCCAGGGCCAGCGGCAGGAGCGCCGGATTGCTCATCCGCCCCAGCGCGCCGGCAAAGGCG
>DAOTTI010000238.1:0-30955 GCA_034437795.1 Chloroflexota bacterium
GGCGCGCCGCCGCCGTCCAAGCCCCCGCCGCCAGCGCCGCCAGCGGCCCTACCACCGCCGGCAGGTCCTTGTCCGCGCCGACGCCCATCACCAGCCACAGCCGGTCGAACCGCACGTGCCGCCGCAGGGCCACCGCCAGCTTCTGCGCCGAGTCGCCGTTGTGGGCGCCGTCCACGACCACCACCGGCCCATCCGGCTCGCCGGCCTCGCCGCGCTTCTTCACCGGCACCACCTCCATCCGCGCCGGCCAGCGCGTACCCGCCACGCCGGCCGCGATCGCGCCGGGCAGGAGCGGGCGCGGCGCGGCGCGCGGCACGCCGGCCACCCCAGTGGTGCGCGCAATGCGTGTGGTGAGGGCGTGTGCGGCCGCAATGGCTGTGGCGGCGTTCTCAAGCTGGTGCGCCCCGAGCAGAGGCACCTGCACGCCGGTCGCGCGCCAGATACCCCCCCAGACGCCGTCGCGGCGCCCCGCGGCCTCGACCACCAGGCCGGCATGGTCGCCCTCCCACCGCCAATCCCGCCCGCCGACGGCCAGGGGCGCCCCGCGCTCGGCAGCGACCGCCTCCAGCACCGCCAGCACCTCGGGGCGTTGCGGCGCGGCGAGCACGGCCACGCCCGGCTTGATGATGCCCGCCTTCTCCCGCGCGATCTCCGGCAGCGTGGCGCCCAGCACGGCCATGTGGTCGAAGCTGATCGAGGTGATCACCGACAGATCCGCCGACACCACGTTGGTGGCGTCCAGCCGCCCCCCGAGCCCCACCTCCAGCACGGCCACCTCCACCCCACGGCGCGCAAAGTAGTCGAGCGCCAGCGCCGTGCCGGCCTCGTAGGTCGTGCAGGCGCCCAGCTCCGGGCACTCCTGATGCAGCGCCGCCACGTGCGGCGCGATGCGCCGTACGCCGGCCGCCAGCTCCTCGCGCCCGATCAGCGTCCCATCGACGCGGATCCGCTCGCGGTAGGTGTGCAGGTGGGGCTGGCTATACAGGCCGGTCCGGTAGCCGACGGCCTGCAGGATACCGGCCAGCATCGCCGCCGTCGATCCCTTCCCTTTCGTCCCCGCCACCAAAACCGTCCGGTACCGCCGGTGGGGCTCCCCCAGCCGTGCCAGCAGCGCCGCCGGCCGCGCCAGGAGGAGCTGCTCCCGCATGGCGCGGTCCATCGGCCGGCGCTCCCAGTCGGTGAGCCCGTAGAGGTAGGCCAGGGCGGTGTCATACTCGGCGCACTCGCCCCCAGCAGGCGAGCGCGCCATCGCCACCGGCCCGCTCTCGGCCCTCCGGCGACGCTGGTCGGCCATCGCATCTGGTGCTAACGCGCCGCTGGCGCCTGGCTCGCTCCTCATCGCATCCGTTGCCGTGGACGCCACTCCCTTGGTCATCCATGAGTGCCCCCGCGGGGCATGGCCGACGCTGCACCGCACCCTTCACGAACGATGGCGTCCGCCATCCGGCAGCAGCGCACCGCCGCCCGCACGTCGTGCACGCGCACCAGGTCGGCGCCGCGGTCCACCGCCAGCGCCAGCGTCGCCAGCGTCCCCTCCAGGCGCTCGTGCACGGGCAGACCAAGCGTCAGCCCGATCACGCTCTTGCGTGAGGTGCCCAGGAGCAGGGGCAGGCCGTGCAGCCCCGGACGCCGCTTGAGCTCGCCCAGGCGCCGCAGGAGCGCCAGATTTTGCGCTGGCGACTTCCCAAACCCGATCCCCGGATCGATGATGATCTGGCGACGCGAGATCCCCGCCGCCTCCGCGGCCGCCACTCGCGCCTCCAGCGCCGCCCCTACGGCCTCGACCACGTCCACGTCCGCCGGCATGCCCTCGGCATAATACCCGCCCAGGGCCCCGGCCACCGGCGTGGCGGGGCGATTGTGCATCAGCACCACCATGGCCCCGCGGCGCGCGATGACGCCGGCCAGCTCGGGGTCGTGTTCCAGCGCCCACACGTCGTTGACCATCGTCGCGCCCGCGGCCAGCGCCGCCTCGGCCACCACCGCCTTGGACGTATCCACCGACAGCGGGACGGCGGTGCGCCGCGCCAGAGCCTCGATCACCGGTACGACCCGGCGCAGCTCCTCCGCGGCCGGCACCGGCGCCGCGCCAGGGCGCGTTGACTCGCCTCCGACGTCCAGGATGTCCGCGCCCTCCTCGACCAGCCGCAGGCCGCGCGCCACGGCCGCATCCGTGTCGAGCACCCCATCCCCCGAGAAGGAGTCCGGCGTGCAGTTGATGATCCCCATGATGTAGGTGCGTTTACCCCAATCCACGTCCATATGGCTAGCGAGGAGTCCCGTCTCCCATAGGGAGAGGGGGAGGGTGAGGGCTCCGCTAAGCAAGAACGACGGCCCGTTGCGCTGGATGCGCGCAAGGCCTCCAGTGCCGGCCGGCGCCCGCCCTGCCTTCCGTCGCGGCCCCAGCCGCGTGGCGGGTGTGCCGCCGGCTCGCGTCCGGGGGGCCGCGATCGTCAGGGGGCGCCGGCCGGCCGCCGGCTCGCGTCCGCTGGGCCTCAGTCGATCGTGCCGGCTTGCTGGCTTCCCAGCCGGGCGCCGGCCTGCCGCCGGCTCGCGTCCGGTGGGCCGCGATCGTCAGGGGGCGCCGGCGTGCGCCCCGGCATGGGTCCACTCGGTCTCCTTGACCCGCTGGCGCGGCCCCGGCGCCCCTGCCGCCGCGACTCCGGTCGGCTCGCCGGTCTCCAGCGGCTTGCCCGCCTCCATCCACGCCGCCGTGCCCCCCGCCACGCTGGCCACCTGCCGGAAGCCCACCTGCTTGAGGAACTGCGCGGCGCGCCTCGACCGCATGCCCGCATGGCAGATCGCCAGCACCGGACGATCGCGCGGGATCTCGTCCAGGCGAGACGCCAGGTCAGCCTGGGGCACGTTCACCGCGCCTGGCACGTGCCCTTCCACGTACTCGTCCGGCTCCCGCACATCCAGCACCACGGCGCCGGGCGGGCGCGTCTCGATGGCCGTGATCGGCACCTCGTCCACGTCCTGGTGCGTCGTCAGCATCGCCCACGGCTTGTCGTCCAGCCCGCAGTTGGTGCGGTAGATGGCCGTCATATTGAGCGGGCGCGCCGGCACGCCGTCCAGCACGCTGGCGATGAAGGCGGCCCGGTCCAGCCTTGCCAGGGGGTTGAACAGGCGCTCGAACCCGATGGTCGTGCTCGGCCGCCCGCACATCCCCTTCCCGCACGGCCCTTCGAAGTGGCCGGGGAAGACCGCGACCCAGTCCGGCAGGCGCAGCAGGCGGGTCAGGCTGTCGTACTGGTCGGCGGCGTACTGCGGTGCGGAATCGCCCCCGAAGTCTGGCCGCCCCACGTCTCCCACCAGCAGCGAATCCCCCGTGAGCACCATAGACGGCTCGGGGCTGCGCGGCGGGTTCACGATCAGGATAGAGATCAGCTCGGGGCGATGCCCGGGCGTGTGGACCACGCGCAGGCGTAGCTGCCCCAGGGGCAGCACCTCCCCGTCGCGCAGCGGGCGGAACGGGTAGACCACCGGCGCCGCCTCGTGCAGACACAGCTCTGCCCCGTACTGCGCGGCGAGCTTGCGCGCGCCGGAGACGTGGTCGGCGTGGACGTGCGTGTCGATCACGTACCTGAGCTTGAACTGACGCTCCCGCAGCAACGCCTCGTACTGCTCCGTCTGAATGGCCGGGTCGACGATGGCCGCCTCGTGCGTCTCCCGCGACGCAATCAGGTACGAGGCGCAGCCACACAGCTCATCGAGAAATTGCTTGAAGTACATGGCGCCATATCCTTCATCAGCCATCAGCCGGAGGCCCACACCTGGTGGGCGCGGTCGCGCATGGCCTGGTCAAAGTAGGGTGGCTGGCACGCCGCCAGGTTCGCTTCCAATTCCTCCCCCCGCAGCACGCCCGTTACCACGGTCGACACCTCGGGGTAGGACAGGACGAAGCGGATGGCGGCCTGGGCCAGACTGCCGCCGGCCGCCTCGCGCAGAAACTGGTAGCGAGCGGCCCGCTCGGCCGTCTGGCTGAGCCGCTCCGCGCTGATCTGGCTGCGCCGGTCAAGGGGCGAGAATCTTGCCGAGCGGCCCGCCTGCGCCGCGCCCACCACCTCGTCAAGCAGCACGCCCCCGGCGAAGGGGCTACGTGCCAGCACGCCGGCGCCCCGCGCCGTGGCCACCGGCAGAAGCACGTCCACCGCCGTCTGGTCCAGCAGGTTGAATGGCGCCATCACCACCTGCGCCCCGTGCTCGCGGATGGCCAGCGCCGCCCCGTCCGCGTTGGATGAGACGCCGAAGAAGCGGATCTTGCCCGCCTGCTGCAGCTCCCGCAACGCCTGGAATGGCGCCGGGTCGCGGAGCACGGCCGGCGGCGGATCGTGCAGCAGATACACGTCAATGTAGTCCGTGTTCAGCCGCCGCAGGCTCAGCTCGCAGGCCCAGCGCAGGTACTCCGGAGAGTGGTCCTGGTCCCGCCCGCCGATCTCCGGCCGCATGCGCACCGACTGGGCCCCATCCAGCCCCGGCAGGTAGCCGGCCTTGGTGACGTAGATCACGTCGCGGCGCCGGCCGTGGAAGGCGACGCTCAGCAGGATCTCGCTGCGCCCGCCCCCGTAGTTATCCGAGGCGTCGTAGATGGTGACGCCCTGGTCGAAGGCGCGGCGCAGCAGCGCCACCGCATCCTCGGCCGTGATTGGGCCCCAGGCCAGCCCGCCAATCTCCCACGTGCCGAAGCAGAATGAGGAGACCGACAGACCGGTCGTGCCCAGTGGTCGCATGTCCACGTCAACCTCCTTATACAGGTCAGGATGTCACGCCTCACCTGCTCGCCGCTGCCGCATCCGCTGCCTCGCCCCAGCCATCCTCAGGGGCGATCGCGGGCCACTGGCCAGTGAGGGCCACCGATCACGTCTCCTCACCCGTCTTGAGCAGGTGCTCCAGCTTGGGGCGCGCGACCTTGGCCGCCTCGGCCACCGTCCGCTCGCCGCTCCAGACCGGGTTGAACTCGCGATTGAAGATGTTGCGTAGCTCGACGACGTAGTCGCCAAAGTACGACCCGTAGCGATCGCCGGGGGCGCGCAGCACCTTGGGGTCGAGCTCGTCGTAGAACACCTCCTGGTTCTTCGGCGGCTTGTCCGGTTGGACGAAGGCGGCGCGCAGGCTCTTCAGCGGGGGCATAGAGACGCCGGTGGTGACAGCGTGGCGCAGCCCCTCCTCCTGGGCGTTCCAGAAGATCCACTCCCACGCCGCCTCCTTGTGCTTCGAGCCAGGCGTCATCGCCAGCATCGACCACCAGCCGAGCGTGGCGCGGACGCGGCCCGCCGGCGTCGGCGCCACGTCCCAGTTGAACTTGAGCTGCTGGCGATAGCCGGCCAGGTTCCATACGCCGGAGTAGACCATGGCCAGGTTCCCGTCCTGCCAGCGCACCGGTGCGGGCGTGGTGAACTTGGGGCTGGGTGCGACGGTGTGCTTGTTCAGCAGCTCCTCCAGGAAGCGGAGGCCCGCCAGCGCCTGCGGCGTATCGATAGGCACCTTGCCGTCTTTGTCGATCACCTCGCCGCCGGCGCTGTAGATGTAGAGCTGCCACTGCCCGCGCCCCGGATCGAGGCCGTACTGCACCACCTTGGCCGGATCGAAGCCGGAGTCAGTGGCGCGGCGCCCGCCGGCGTCGAGCGTCAGGCGCTGGGCCACACGGACCAACTCGTCCCATGTCAGGGGCTTCCTGGCGTCCGGCTCCGGCACGTTGGCTGCCTGGAAGAGGTCGCGGTTGTAGTAGAGGGCCAGCGAGCCGCCGTCCCACGGGAGCCCCCACCTCTTCCCGCGATACGTCGAGGCGTACCAGGTCACGTCGTAGTAGGCGTCCGGCTTGAAGCGCTTCTCCCTGGCCAGCCAGGGGTCGAGCTGCTCCACCAGCCCGTTGCGTACGGACGCGCCCAGCCGGCAGTCGCACTCGAACACTGCGTCAGGCGGCGTGCCGGACGCCGTCTGGGTGACGAACTTCTGGTACCAATCGCCTGGCGTGTCGTCCACCTCGACGGTGATGTGCGGGTAGCGCGCCTGGAACATGTCGCGCAGCTCACGCTGGAGCCGCAGATAGGCCTCCCCGGCCCGCGCCAGGTGCCGGATGGTGACCGGCGCTCGCTGGCCCGCTGAGGCCGGCGCCTGCGAGCCGGCGGGTCCGCAGGCAGCGATGGCGGCGGCTTCGGCGGCCGCTACAGCCCCCGCCGCGCGGGACATGAGGCTCCGGCGGGTGAGAGCACGTCCATCCGCCGGGCTCGGACCGACCGCCGGATGCCTCATCATTCCTTCCAACATGGACGGTACTGCTCCCCCGAGCAGCCTGTCAAGCGTGTCCGGCCGCCGGACCGACGTTCGGCGCGGTGTGGTCGAGGGGCGGCGTGGTCGCCGCGCGCGTGATCGGCGCCGGGCCCGCGAAGGCCGGCACCGCGCTGTTAGCATCTGCCCCGTCCGATGGCGAGCGCCACGACCAAGACCACGAGCACGACGAGCACGACGACCACCACGACCCCCACCGGCGCCATAAGCGAGGCTGCCGGCGTGCCGGCTACGCCTGTGCCGGCGGTCGATGGCGTGCGGGTGCGGGCGCGGGCGCGGCGGTGGCTCACGCCGGCCGCGCTGGCCGCGCTCACGCTTGCCGGCCTGGTCGTGCGCCTGTGGGTGCTCCGCATCAACGATGAGCTCAACTCCGACGAGGTGCTGCCCGGGCTGATGGCGCTGCACATCGCCCGTGGCCAGGAGCTACCGGTCTTCTTTTACGGCCAGCACTACTTTGGCGCCCTGGAAGCCTATCTCATCGCAGGGCTGTTCAAGCTCTTCGGGTTCCGTCCCTGGCTGATCGTCGCGCCTGCGCTGGCCGCGTCGCTTGCGCTCATCCCCATCACCTACGCCCTGGGCGCGCGCCTGGCGGGCCCCACCGCGGGGCTGCTCGCGACCTTACCGCTGGCGGTGCCACCGCCGATCGCCGCCAAGCTCTTCACCAACTCCGGCGGGGGCTTCTCGCTCGCCTTTGCCCTCCACGGGGCGGCCCTGCTCTGTTTTCTCCGGGCCTTCCTCCCCTCACCGGGCGGGGAGCAGGGAGTGAACCGGCGACGTGTGGCGCAGGCTGCCCTCTTCTCCTTCCTGTCCGGCCTGCTGTGCTGGATCTGGCAGCCGGCGCTCCCCCTCTACGCCGTGCTGCTCGCCCTCCTGCTGGGGCGATGGCGCCACGCGGCCCGGCGCCGGTGGCGCACGGTCCTGGTCCTGGGCGCCATCATGGCCCCCGCGCTGCCTGGCCTCGTGCCCCCGCTGCTCTACAACGTTCGCCTGGGCTGGCCCACCCTCGCCCAGCTGGCGGTGAAGTACGTCTCGCCGGCCAACGAGGCGGCCAGCGGCCGGTGGACCGGCCCCGGCGCGGTGGCCAGCTTCCTCCTGGTGGCCTTCGGGGGCGGCAACGAGGCGGAGGGCGGCGCCAATCCTTTCCAGGCCGCCCTCGTCGCCGCGTCCTTTCCCCTGGCGGCGCTCCTCCTCGCCGGAGCGCGTCGTGATGAGCCGAAAGCGCGGCCGTGCCCATCGCCGTGGGCGGCGCGGTGGCAGGCCGCCGGCGTCCTGGCCCTGGCCGCTGCCATCAACCTGGCGGCGGCGCACAACACCGTCCGCCACCTGATGCCGGTCGCCCTGATCGGCTACGTCTTCTTCGGCGCCGCGGTGGCCCTGGGGGCGCGCCGGCTCTCCGCTCCCCGGCGGCCGGCCGCCTTCGCGGCGATTGACATGAGCCGTGGCACTAGCGGCCGGATCGCCGGCGCCCTGGCCCTGGCTGGCGCGGGTCTCCTGGTCATGGCGCCCAACCTGTGGCTCGATTACCACGCCGGCCGTATCTTCCGGCGCTTCACCGCCTCCACCGCCGAAGTGCGCCAGGCCGTCGACGCCCTGGCCGCGCGCGGCCTCACCACCGGCTACAGCGACTACTGGTCGGCCTACCCCATCACCTACTTCGCCGCCGAGCGGATCATCCTCGCCCCATCCCTGCCTACTCCCTGGGGCGGCCGCTTCGACCGCTATCCGCCCTACACGCGGACGGTCGACCAGATCACCGACCCCGGCCGACTGTTCCTGCTGCTGGATGCCCGCTGTCCGCTCCTGCCCTACGTCCTGCCGCTGGAACAGGCAGGGGCGGGGTACACCATCGAGCGGCTGGCCCGCTGGGTCCTGATCTGGGGGATCGCCCCGCCGGCCGGCGCAGAGGGAATGCTCCTGACCACCTGGCGCCAGCCTATCTTCTCACGTCGATACTGTTAGCCTGGGTTCTCCACGGCCAGGGAGGAGCCTCTCTCCCTGTGGGAGAGGGCGAGGGTGAGGGCGCCGCTGATGAGTGATGCAGGTGAGCCCGGAGTAATCACGGCCGGTGTCACGCTGCGTGAAGCGGCCCGCGCTTCTGTTCGACGCCCGCCTCGTTACCATCATGCCCTTGAGCTTTGAACCTTGAACTGTGAACTCTCAACTCTGAGCTTCGGAGCGCGAGCGGCTCGCTGCCCGCCCCGTTACTATCATGGCGCCATGCCCAAACGCGGGGAGGTACCACGTGGGAACGAGCACGATTGAGCCGGCGCTGCCGGTAGCGAGCGACCGGACGGCGCCGGCACGCGAAGCCGGCCGCCCGGCGTCGCGCCTGGCGGGCATGGCGTTCTTCACCGCCGTCGCCGTCTTCTTCTTTCTCTCCGGAGCCAGCGGCCTGATCTACCAGGTGGCCTGGGTACGCATCCTGGGCCTCATCTTCGGGGTCACAGTGCACGCGGTGAGCACGGTGCTGGCCGGGTTCATGGCCGGGCTGGCGCTGGGCAGCTACCTGGCCGGACGGACCGCCGGCCGCATCCGCCACCCCCTGCGCGCCTATGGCCTGGTGGAGTGCGGCATCGGCCTGTGCGGGCTACTCACGCCCCGCGCCTTCGCCGCCCTGCGCGACGCCTACCCGGCCATCAATCGGGCCGTGGAGGCCCAGGCCGCCACCTGGGCCGCCGGCGGTCCATCCGGCCTGGGCGGCGACCTGCTGGGCGGGATCGCCTCCTGGCTGCCGTCGCTCGTTCGCTGGGCGCTCGCCTTTGGCGTGCTGATGGTCCCCACCACCCTGATGGGCGCCACCCTCCCCGTCATGCTCAAGTCGTCGCTGACGCAGGGCAGCTCGCTGGGGCGCAGTGTGAGCCTGCTCTACGCGGTGAACACCTTCGGCGCGATTGCCGGCACCGCCGGCGCCGGCTTCTATCTCATCGCCCACTACGGGGTGCAGGCCAGCATTCACCTGGCGGCGGCGCTCAATCTCGGCGTGGGGCTGGTCGCCGTGGCGCTGTCATTCGTGATCGACGCCGGCGGAGCCGGCGAGGCGCGTAAGACGACAGACGAAAGCGCCGCCGGCGACCGCGCTTCGTCCGTCGTTCGTTCTTCGTCGATCGTCCGGCAGGGCGCCGCAAGGGCGCTGCGCCAGTCGCCGCGCCAGGCGGTGGTCTACCTGGCCTTTGCCGTCTCAGGCCTGTGCGGGCTGGGCTATGAGGTGATCTGGTTCCGCCTGCTGTCACTCTTCGCCTTCGACAACAGCACCTACGCCTTCACCGCCATGCTGGCCATGGTGCTGCTCGGTATTGCCGCCGGCAGCTATGCGCTCGGCCCCTTCATGGGCCGCGCCGGCCGGCGCATCAACTGGTGGATCGTCTTCGTGCTCCTGGAGTGGGGCATTGGCATGCTAGCCATCGTCTCGGTCACGGTGCTCAGCCACGCCGACGCCGTCATCCGGTGGCTGGTGGCGCGCTGGCCGGCCCTGGCGCCCCTGACCCAGCGGGACGACGGCTGGGTGGCCCTGGCCGCCTTCGTCGCCATCGTGCCGGCCATGTTTCTCTCCGGCATGACCTTCCCCGTCGCCGCCATGCTCTTCGCCAGCGAGGGCGAGGACGCCAGCCGGCGCGTCGGCAGCCTCTACGCGGCCAACGTGCTTGGCGCGATCGCCGGCTCCCTCCTGGCCGGATTCGTGCTCATGCCGGCCCTGGCCAGCCAGCGGAGCCTGCTGCTCCTGGCCGGCGCCAGCGCCCTGGCCGGCGCCGCCGTGCTGTGGGCGGCCCCGGCGCCCCGCCCGAAGCGCCGGCAGGGATGGAGGGTCCCGCCCTGGTCCGGCAAGGCCGCCCTGACCGTGGTCGGCACGGCCGGCTTTGCCCTGGCGACGCAGTTGACACCGGACATGTACGCCCCCCTGCAGCAGGCCCGCTTCCCGGGCAAAGAGGTGGTCTGGTACCGCGAGGGGCTGGAGAGCACGGTCACCGTCGTCCGCGACCAGCAGGGCCTGATCACGCTCTACACCAACGCCCGCGGCCAGGCGAGAGACGAGGTGCCGCTGGTGACGTTCCACCGGCTGCTCGGCCACCTCCCCCTCCTGCTCCATCCCCAGCCCCGCCGCGCCCTGATCGTCGGCATCGGCGGCGGGGCCACCGCCGGCGCCATGACCCAGCATCCGGGCGTGGAGATCGACGCGGTGGAGCTCTCGGACGCCGTGATCGACGCGGTACGCCTGTTCGGCCACGTGAATTACCGCTTCTTCGAGCATCCCAACGTGCACATTCGCCAGGCCGACGCCCGCAACCACCTGCTCATCTCCGGCCGGCGCTACGACGTCGTCTCCGGTGACGCCATCCGGCCCAACGACGCTGGCTCCGCCACGCTCTACTCGGCCGAGTACTACCGGCTGGTCCTGCAGTCTCTGGAAGACGGCGGGCTGATGACGCAGTGGATCCCGCCCTTCTCCGACTACGAGTATCGTCTGGTCATCCGGACGTTCCTCTCCGTCTTCCCCTACGCCACCCTCTGGCAGGACGGCGACGTGCTGATTGGCTCGAACCGGCCCATCCGCGTCGATCGCGCCGCCCTGGCGCGACGGTTCGAGCATCCCCAGGTCCGCGCCGCGCTGGCGGCGGTGGGCATTCCCAGCGCCGATGAGTTCCTGCGCCGGTTCAACGCCGCCGAGGACGAACTCCGGCGTATGGTCGGGGACGGGCCGATCATTACCGACGACCGGCCGTACATCGAGTTCTTCCGCACGCTCCCCAGGGACCACCCGCCGGACATGGCGCGCTACAGCCGCGACGTCCGCCAGATCCTCCGGTGAGCGTCCAGGCCAAGCGCCCTCTCCGTGGCAGCAAGCGCCGGCACCGTCGTCGCCGTCAAGAGAACATCCGTACAGCTTCGCCCCCGAATGCGCCGGGAGAGCGTGCGGTGTCGCCGATCGGCGCAGCGATCTGGCCGGCACAAAAGGTCCCCTGGCGCCAGGTCATCGCCGTCGTTCCCACTCTCTCCACGTCTCCGCGTCCCCGTGTCTCCGCGTCCCCGCGTCTCGGAGAAGGCAGCATGGGCAGGATCCCTTCCCCATGGCCGTCGTTCCCCTCTGTCCGCGTCCCCGCGTCGGAGTGGGGGGGCAGGGGGTGAGGGCTGCCCGCGGCTGGTCCGGAGCGTCTGCGTCCTCCCCAGCGATGTCGAAGAGCCCCTGGCCCATCGGTTAGCATGGTACTGGCGCGGCCATGCGCGCCAGCGAGGCGGACGGAGGTGAGGCCGGCGCAGGCCGCGCACGTGAACACCACACCCTGGAGAGTGGCAGCCATGGAACAAGCCGTAACACGACGGACTCGTCGATGGATCCTGGGAGCACTGGGCACCTCCGCCGCAGGCACGCTCGCGGCCTGCGGCCGAGGCGCCGCCGCGCCGGGCGCCGCGGAACCGAGCACGAAGGCCAGGCAGCCGGTCACGCTCACCTTTGAGAGTTACTCCAGCGGCGGGTCTGCGGGCGGGCAGATCAACGAATTCGAGAACTGGAAGCAGGCCCTCCAGCGCGCGCACGAGAAGTACCCCTGGATCACCATCGAGCCGACGTTCATTGGCGGCATGACCCCCGGCGCCTACGATCGCTGGACGGTGGCGATGACCGCCGGCACGGCCCCCTCCATCATGGAGTTCGAGACCAAGCGCATGGCCTCGTTCGCGGAGAAGGGCCTGCTGCTCGACCTCACGCCCTACGCGGCCAAGAGCAAGGTGGCGCGCAAAGAGGACTTCCTCGAGGCAGACTGGGAGAAGACGATCTACAAGGGCAAGATGTGGCTGCTGGTAGCCATGAGCAAGCCCGCCGTCATCTTCTACAACACGGAGCTGCTCAAGCGCGTGGGCGTGGACAGCCTCACCACCAAGTGGGGCGACCCCGCCTGGTCGTGGGACGCCTTCGTCCAGCTCTGCCGCAAGCTCACCACCGGCGCCGGGCCAAACGCGCAGTACGCCTTCACCCAATCCACGTGGTGGGTCTATCTCCAGCCTTTTGTCTGGAGCAACGGCGGCGACTTCCTCAACAAGGACCGCACCGCAGGCGCGATCGACCAGCCGGCCGCCGTCGAGGCGCTGCAGCGCATCTACGACCTCAACCTCAAGGACAAGGCCATGCCGACAGCGGCCAATGCCCCAGAAGGTAGCCCGAGCTTCCAGAACGGCCGCGTCGCCATGATCCATAACAACTCAGGGAACTGGCTGGGCTATAGCCAGGTGCCGGACCTGAAATGGAACATCGCCCCCATCCCCACCGGCAGGCAGGGCACCATTGCGCGCAATCCGCCCAACGGCTGGGCCAGCTGGTCGGGCGAGAAGCACCCGGACGATGCCTGGCTGGTGATGGAGGAGCTGACCACGCCGGACTCGCTGCGCAACATCGAGGGCGTACCGGACCGCAAGGCGCAGGCGGAGAGCGGTGACTTCGCCGCCGCCAAGGTGCCCGGCATCAACTGGAAGGTCTTCATCGACGCCAAGAAGAACAGCCGCGACGAGCCGGTGACCCAGTACTTCCAGGACCTGGACAAGACGATCGGCGCCTCGCAGAACGCCTTCTGGCGGGGCGAGATGGCGGTCAAGGAGTGGGCGGCCAAGCTTAAGACGAAGATCGACGCCGTCCAGCAGGGCCAAGGCCCGCAAGATTGGTGAGCGCTGCCCGCCCCCAGTGTGGCGCGGCCGCCCCCAGGCGAACTCCTCTCCCCACGGCCGTCGTTCCCCTCTCCATGTTGGAGCAGGGGCGGCGGGGCCAACCCCCACACCCGTGGCCGTCGTTCCCCCTCTCCGTGTCGGAGAGGGGGCTAGGGGGTGAGGTCTCTCCTCCCTCCCGGCGCGGCCCCGGCCGAAGGGGGTGAGGTCCTCCCTCCAGATCCGCCCCGGCTGGCTGATCCGAGAGTGCTGCCCATCCCCTCCGGTAATCCCGTGTACAGACAGGACCGGGTTTTTGAGGTACAGTGCAAGTAGTGGGACAACCGACTCTTGAGAGAGGAGGTAGAGCCAATGGTCCCCAGCCAGTCGCTCCAGTCCATCCGGTCCATTCGGCCGGTGCGGCCGATCCATCCGGTCCAGGAGGGCAAGGCAGCCCCCATCTCCCTCTCTGGCGCCATCATCTCCGGCTTTGTGGCGTCGGTGGCCATGCTCTTCGCCTTCGCCGCCGCCTACGGCCTCTCCTGGTTGCTGGCCAGCGTGCTACCGCCCGCCCTGCCCGTCATCGGCACGCTCCGGCAGTGGTGTTACGGCCTCATTCAGAACGCCCTGATCGACCTGGCGCGCCCCAACCTGTACGCCGCCATGGCCGTCTACTTCGCCGGCGGCATCGCCTGGGCCATCCTGTACGCCGTGGTCTTCCACCGCCGCCTGCGCGGGCCGGACTGGCGTCGCGGCGTCATCTTTAGCCTGGTGCCGTGGCTCTTCTCCCTGGCCGTCTTCCTCCCGCTGGTCGGCGGGGGCTTCTTCGGCCTGGCCCTGGGGGCCGGACCGCTCCCTATCCTCGGCAACCTGATCCTCCACGCCGTCTACGGCGCCACACTGGGCGAGGTCTACGGTCCGCACGGCGATACGGTGGTCGACGAGGACCGGTACGTCGCCAGCGACGCCGACCTGTGGGCCAACCAGCACTCCCAGGCCGGCGCCGCCAGGGGCCTCGTAGGGGGCCTGCTGGTCGGGGGGCTGATCTGGCTGGTGCTCGTCGGCCCGCCGCCCCAGATGGCGGGCAGCGGATCGGCGCTGGCCGCGGACTCGTTGCCCATCCTGCTGACCACGACCGTCCTCGGCGGTGCGCTCGGCGCGCTACTGGGATCGCTGGCCGGCCTATCCGGTCCCAACCGGCGCCGGTAGTCTCCAGCCCGCGCGGCCATGCACAGGCGAGACGATCAAGACAACGGGGGTCCCCGACAGGCTCTGGGGCTCTCGTTTTCGGTTCACATCTCGAGGCTGACGTCGCAGTGTCGCTCCCGCAAGACCCGATAGAGGTGAGGCCGGAACCGGCGCCGGCAGGCAGGGGTCCCGCCCTGGCCGGAAAGGTCGCCATCGTCACCGGCGCGGCGCAGGGGATCGGCGAAGGCATCGCCGACCTGTTTGCCCGTGAAGGGGCCTCGCTCATGCTCGCCGACCTGAACGAGGTCCGCGGGCAGGCGGTGGCGGAGCGCCTGGCCACCGCCACGCCCGGCCCCGTGCGCTTCCGGCGCTGCGACGTGGCGCACGCCTCCGAGGTGCAGGGCCTGGTCGCCACCACCGTCGAGCAGTTCGGCCGGCTAGACGTGCTGGTCAACAACGCCGGCTACGCGGTGTACCGCGGCGTGGAAGAGACTACTGAAGCCGACTGGCGGCACGTGCTGGACGTCAACCTCTCTGCGCTGTTCTACGCCATCAAGTACGCCGCCCCGCACCTGCGCCGGACGAAAGGCGCCGTGGTCAACATCGCCTCGGTGCGCGCCTGGCGGACGACGCCGGGCGTCTTCGCCTACACCGTGGCCAAGGCCGGCGTACTCGGCCTAACGCGGGCCGCGGCCCTGGACCTGGCGCCGGACGTGCGCGTCAACGCCATCCTGCCGGGGGCCATCGACACGCCGATGCACCGCGAGAACGTGGCGGCCTTCACCGACCTGGAAGATGGCCTGCGCCGCATCCGCGAGGCGATCCCGCTGAAGCGCCATGGCCGGCCGGCGGACGTGGCCCAGGCCGTGCTCTTCCTGGCCAGCGACGCCAGCAGCTGGATTACGGGCGCGGCCTACGTTGTGGACGGCGGCGCGTCGGTGCTGCTGGCCTGATCCGCCGCCCCGCGGCAGCAGCCTCCGGCCCGACCCCCGTATCCTTCCCCTATCGCGGGAGGTCTGCATGAACGTCACCCTGTCCACCCACTCGGCGCTGTCGCCGGCCGAGCAACGGCAGTTCTTCGAGCAACACGGCTACCTCGTCTTCGAACGCGTGCTCTCTGCCGCAGAGCTGGAGGAGCTACGCACCGCCTCCGAACGGCTCCAGGAGGAACGGCGGCGGCTCGGCGGCGACACGCGCCTGGCGGTGATCCACAACGTGGCGCTGATGGACGAGGCCTTCATGAAGGCCGCGCGCCACCCGAAAATGCTGCAGGTGGTCAGCGGCTTGCTGGGGCCCAACCTGCGCCTGCAGCACTGCAAGCTGAACTGGAAGCCCCCGGCCATCGGCGCCGGCGCGGTGGAGTGGCACCAGGATTTTCCGTTCTTTCCGCACAGCAACTACGACCTGCTGGCCTGCATGTTCTTGCTCGACGACGCCACGCCCGAGAACGGGTGCATGCGCATCATCCCCGGCAGCCACCAGCGCGGGCCGGTGGACCACTATGAACCGGGCGGCCGGTTCACCGGCCGCTGCACCAATCCCGCCGACTACGAGCGGGACGTGCGAGAAGGGAACGTGGTGGACCTGGTCGTGCCGGCGGGGTCGATGACGGTGCACCACTGCTGCACCATCCACGCCTCCTATCCCAACCGGAGCACCACCCCGCGGCGCGGCCTGGTCTACCAGATCGCAGCCGGGGACGCCATTCAGCTCGGCGGCAATCTGCACAAGGTCTGGGGCATCTTCCTCCAGGGCCAGGACCCGCTGCAGGCCCGCTTCCCCGACGGGACGGTGCACCGCCTCCCCGCGCCCCTGACCAACCGCGGCGGCCTGGAGCCAACCGGCGACTGGCGCCGCCAGACCCAGGACTGACCCGCCACCTGGGGCTCCCGGCACTCTGCCCCCAGAGCGAGGGCCAGTCGCCCCGTCCCCACAGAGCCGGAACTGCCTACAACATCCCTGTTCGTCCAACGCTACCGCGCCGCCGACGGCCGCGGCTGGTCGAGAAACTGCTGCACCGGTCCCACTGCGGCGGCGATCGCCTGGTCCGGCGACATGGCCCCCGTCCACATCGGTTCAAAGGCCTTCGGGATCAGCGTGTTGGAGAACTCTAGCATCCGCAGGTTCCAGGGAAGGGCAATCAGGCCTGTGCCCTCCTTCTCCAGGAAGTCCTTGAAGACCTTGAACATCGGCCGGTTCACGACCTGCGGGTCGTTCCAGCCATCCACCCGCGCGCCGGGCAGGCCAACCTCCTGGAAGAGCGCCTGCGACGTCTCCTTATTGGCGAACCATTTGTGCAGCAGCCAGGCCTCATCCTTGTGCCTCGTGCGGGCGAACATCCCCCACATGTCCACGTGCCCTTGCGAGCCCCGCTTCCCACCAGGACCTTTGGGGATGAGCACGGCATCCATCCTGAACTTGCCGGCGATGTCCCGCTCGAACCGAAAGCCCCCGCTCATCAGCGTGGTCTGCATCGCCAAATTCCCATCCACGAAGCGGACGGTGTCAGCCCCCTGGATGGGGTGGACGCGATGCTTGTGCCGCAGGTCGTACAAGTATTGCAGGGCCTGCTTCGCTGGCGCGCGGTCGAAGGCCACCTTCTTCCCCAGGAAGCCCGGCTCCATCAGCTCGCCGCCAAAGGAGCGGATGAAGCAGAGCAAGGGCGCGGCCGGCGACGTCTCGGTCTGGATGCCCCACCGAGCCGGCCGCCCATCGGGATTGGTCCCGCCGGTCATCCTGCGGGCGATATCGACCAATTCATCGTACGTCGTGCTCAACGTCGGCGGCTTCACGCCAGCCGTCTCGAACAGATTGACGTTGTAGAAGAGCCCGATGTGGCTCGGATGGATCAGCGACGGCAGCCCAAAGAGCTTGTTGTCCACGATGCGCGCCGTGTCGATGGCCACGGGAATGTGTTGCTTGAGGTCATACTTGTCGGCGGCCACTAGCGGTTCGATGTTCATGAGGTTTCCAAGCGCCGCCATCTCGAAGTAGGTGCCGATGCCGGTGCTCATCCAGATGACGTCGCCCGGATCGCCGGCGGCAATCTGCGCCACCAGCTTCTCGTAGCCAGTATCGGTCAGCAGCTCCACCTTGATCCACGGGTACTGCTCGGTGAATTGCTGGGCGCGCACCGGAATGTACTGCTCGGTTCGGTAGTTCAGCTTCAGCGTCACCGGCTGCCTCGACTTCACGTCTGCCGGCCCGCTGCGCCCCTGCCCCGGACTGCATGCCGCCAGCCCCACGCCACCAAGCGCGGCCACGCCTCCTCCCAGAACCGTCCGCCTGGTGACGCATCCTTGCCCTTCAAGCACAGTGCGCTCCATTGCGATCCCTGCTCCTTTCCTGCCCTTCGGGTCCCGCTCACAGGGCCGTCGTCCTTGGGTCCCGCTCGTCAGATCCCGCTCACGGGGCCCTGCTCCCTCGGTCCCGCTCGTCAGATCCCGCTCATCTGGTCCCCCACTCGCCGCGCGTCCTTCCTTGGATCCCAGCGATCCAGCCCCGCCTGCCGGAGCTGGCCAATGCTGGCCATACCGTACTCCCGCGCGCGACAAAATGCAAGGGCGTCGCCACCAGCACCCGCACCACACTCGGGTCGTTCCGTCCGGCGCGAGGCGTTTGCCTCCCGTAATGGTGGCCTCGCGTCCAGCCGGACCCCGCACCGCCAGGCAAGTCCCTCTCCTCCCTCCTCGCCATTCGCTACTCGCTACTCAGCGCTCGCTACTCGCTACACCGCCAGCGTGACCAGACTGCGCCGTTCGGCCGGATCAAAGGCGGCCAGCGTCGCATCACCCTGGGCCAGGAAGGTGCCGGAGCGGAAGGCGCTGCGCTCGTGTACTCGCCGCAGCGGCCGGCCATCCCACCACATCTCCCGCACCACGGCCCCGCGGATGCAGAGCGTGAAGTCCGGCACGCGCACCGGTAGGTCCAGCTCGATGGTGACGTTCTCCTCCCTGTCGTCGGGCAGGACGCGCAGTTCCGCCATCTCGCGGGCGATGGCGTAGGCCGTGATCTCGCTGGGTCGGCGCCACTGTGTCCGCTCGCCGCGCGGATCGCGCGCCTGGAGCCGCTCCACCACCGTCTGCAATACACGAGAGCCTCGCCGGTCCTCGTTGTGCAGGCCGTAAAAGCCCTGCCAGTGGCTCACCAGCACGCACGGATCGCCGGCGTCGATCACCTCCGGCAGGCGGCCACCGTGCAGGTCGGCCGCAATGTACCGGTCGGCATTCGCCTCGCCATATCCGGTCCACGATCCCGTCCAGTCGCCCACGCTGGCAATGATCTCCCCCACGGCCGTCCCCGCCTCACGGTCCGCGTACCAGACGGGGACCTCCACCCGCCCCTCGCTGCTGACCCGCTTGAAGAAATAGGGGATCGGGTTGCCCGTGACGCTCCGCACCGCCTCTCCCGCCAGGCGCGCGTAGAGCGGAAGGACCTTGCCCCCGAACCCGCCCGGCGACGTGACCCCTTGCGGCGGCAGGCCCACGTTGGCCAGGATCTGGCAGGCCAGGGCCATGTAGCCGCCAACGTACTCCGCCTCCGCCTCAGAGAACGCGGCCCACTCGTACTGCTCCCAGATACGGCTGGGCAAGGGCTGGAGCGTCTGCACGTCCAGCACCCAGGTGTGGGTGAGCATCTCCGGTGTGATGTCGAACGCCGGCACGATCACCTCACGGCACATCGCCAGCCAGCTCGCCAGCTGCGCCTTGCCGAACAGGGGCAGGTCCTGGTCAATGCGGGCGATGCCGGCAGGGACCGGCACCACGCTGTACTTGCCCTTCACGCCGTGCTCCAGGCACCACTCCGCCCACTCCCGAGTAAACGACTCGGGGATGACCACCGGCACATCCTCCCAGCGCTGGTGTCGGCCGGTATGCGCGATGCGGTCGCGCAGCCAGAAATAGTTCAAGTTGACCAGCGGCGCCGAGTCGTCGATGATCAGTGAGAGGGGAACGCGGTCCAGCGCGTGGCGGGCCACCTCCACCTGCACAGGGTTGCCTCGTGCCTCTCGAACGGACGGTGAGCGCGATGCGTCTGCCATAGCGCTTTCGATTATCGTGGCTTCCGCTGGAACCGGCCAGCCTTTGCCTCCACTGCCGACGCCGCGGAGGCGCATGGCCGATCCCTCACTGGGGCGCGCCGTCCCCTTCCCCGACCGTGAGAGAGCTCAACAGCGCGGCGTCCGGAATGACCAGTGGCGCGCCATCCGCGGGGGCGTCCACTACACGCTCGGATGAAACCAGGCGATGGCCATCGTTCCCCCTCTCCGCGCCGGAGGCGGCAGGGCCACCGTGAGGGAGATCCTCTCCCCGTGGGCGTCGTTCCCCCTCTCCGTGTCGGCGCGGGGGCGGCGGGGAGCAGGGGTGTGGCGCGGCCGCGGCCGAAGGGGGTGACGTCCCTCGCCTCTCTCGGTCTGCGCTGCCGGCTGGTGCTGCCGGCGACCAACGTGTACCCTCGGGGTGCCCCGAACGACGCCGAACGAGATCCCGGCAGCGCGGCACGTGAGGGGCGAGGAGGCAAGATGGCGGGGAAACAAGGCGGGCGGCAGGACCCGACCGGCGGCGCGGCCGAGGCGCCGTTGGCGGCGCTGCTGCGGCTGGTCAACGGCTTCCAGGTGTCGCAGGCCATCTCCGTGGCCGCCACCCTGGGCATTGCCGACCTGCTCAAGGACGGCGCCCGAAGCAGCGACGATCTGGCCGGTGCAACGGGAACGCACCCGCGCTCGCTCTACCGCCTGCTCCGAGCGCTGGCCAGCGTCGGCGTGCTGCAGGAGCTGGCGGGCCATCGCTTTGCGCTCACCCCCATGGGCGAGTGCCTGCGCTCGGACTCGCCGCAGCCGGTCGGGCCGTGGGCCGCCTTCATCGGCGCCCCTCCGCTCTGGCAGGCGTGGGGCAACCTGCTGCACAGCATCCGCACTGGTGAGAACGCCTTCCGCTACACCCACGGCACCGACCCGTGGACCTTCCGCGCGCGGGACGCCGCGGCCGGCGCCCTCTTCGATCGTGCCATGACCGCCCTCTCCACCAGCGTTGCGCAGGGCGTGCTGGACGCGTTCGATTTCGGGCCCTTCGCCTGCATCGTCGACGTCGGCGGCGGCCACGGGGCCCTCCTGGCCGCCATTCTCACCGCGTATCCGGCAGCGGGCGGGATCCTGTTCGACCAGCCGCACGTGGTGGCTGGCGCGCAGGCCGTGCTCTGTGCCGCCGGCGTGGCCGATCGCTGCCGGATTGTGGGGGGCAGCTTCTTCGAAGCGGTGCCCGGCGGTGGCGATGCCTACGTGCTGAAGTCGATCATCCACGACTGGGAGGACGAGCCGTCCATCGCCATCTTGCGCCAGTGCCGCCGCGCCATGGGCGATCAGGGCCGCCTGCTGGTCATCGAGCGCGAGCTGTTGCCGCCGAACGAGGGACCAGAGACCAAATTCTCCGACCTCAATATGCTGGTGGGGCCGATGGGCCAGGAGCGCACCACCGACGAGTACGCTGCTCTCTACGCCCCCGCAGGGTTCCGGCTGCTGCACGTCCACCGCGCCGCCGGCGGCTGGTGCGTGTTCGAAGGCATCCCCGTGTAGCCCGCGGCACGAGCCACCGTCTTGGATCATTCTTGGATCATTCGCGGCCAGCGACGGGTCCCTGCTCCCTTTGGGAGCCAGCAAGAAATCCCCTCCCCGACATAGGGTGAGGGCTCCGCTCATGAAGAACCCAAGTTTCCGCCCCCGCACGTCGCAGCGAGGACCGAACTGCCGGGGCGCGCCCGCGGCTCGCGCTGCGCCCTCAACCAGGTCGGCGCCGCTGGCGTTAACGAAGTAAACAAGTGAGCGTCGCCCATGTGTGGCCGTTTTACCCTCACCGCTGATCCGGGACTGGTCGCGCGGCGCTTCGGGGCGCCCCCACCACAGGGCGGCGGCACCAGGCCCCGCTTTAACGTCGCGCCGGCCCAGACCGTCATTACCGTGACCGATGATGGCCGACGCCAGCTGGAGCTGATGCGGTGGGGCCTGATCCCGGCCTGGGCCAAGGATCCCGCAATTGGCTCGCGACTGATCAACGCGCGGGCCGAGACGCTCGCGGAGAAGCCCGCCTTCCGCGCCGCCCTCCGGCGCCGCCGGTGCCTCATCCCCGCCGACGGCTTCTACGAGTGGACAGCGGGGCCGGATGGCAAGCGGCGCCCCATGCGCATCAGGCTCACGTCCGGCCAGCCGTTCGCCTTCGCCGGCCTCTGGGACGAGTGGCGGCCGCCGGACGGCGGCCCTCCCGTGCGCACCTGCACCATCATCACCTGCGCGCCCAACGAGTTGATGGCCACCTTGCACCACCGGATGCCGGTCATCCTCGCGCCCGAGGCAGAAGCCGTCTGGTTGGACCCGTCCATCACCGACCCCGAACGCCTGCTCCCGTTGCTGGTGCCGTATCCGGCCGACAAGCTGGAAGCCTATCCGGTCTCGCCCCTGGTGAACTCCCCGGCCCACGACTCGCCCCAGCTAGTCCTACCCATCGACGTTGCCTGAGCTGGCTTCTTCACGGCCGGCG
Organism: Chloroflexota bacterium; assembly: GCA_034437795.1. Taxonomy (GTDB): domain Bacteria; phylum Chloroflexota; class UBA11872; order UBA12225; family UBA12225; genus DAOTTI01. The sequence goes on from DAOTTI010000238.1 coordinate 21,636, forward strand.
ACGAATTCCCTCTCCCTGTGGGAGAGCGCGGGCTTGCGAAGCGGGCGGCGATGAGGGCGCCGCTCATGAAGAACCCAGGCTAGGTGGCGCGTCTGGCCGCTTCCCGCTGCTTTCCACCGATCCGCGTAATGCGATCAGTAGCCGGCGGCTGCACTGAGCTGCGAAGGCCGAGCGCCGCCTCGCCGGTAAGCTGCTCCGGACGTGTGGCGTGTCTCCTGCGCCTTTACCTGCGGGGCCGGCGGGCTGGTACCGTTGAACGGTGGCCCGCCACCCGCCCCGCTTCCCGCGTGCGCTGTTCTTCGATCTCGATGGCACGCTGCTGGCGCCGGGGGCCATCCTGCGCCACAGCACGGCGGAAGCGGTCTGGGCCGCCGCCGAACGCGGGGCCCTGATCGTGCTGGCCACCGGCGGCTTCAGCCAGCGCACCCACCTGATCCAGCAGGCCCTGGGCACGCGCGCGCCGGGGGCAGTCTGGGCCATCACCCATAACGGTGCGGCAGTGTGGGCGCCCGATGGCCGTCCGGTGCGTCTCCTGGCCACGCCGCGGGAGGCCGTGGAGGCCGTCCTGGGCGTCGCCGGCCGACGGGTCTGGGCCACCTTCGAGACGGCCGGCGCCGACGGGCACACCGCCGTCTACTATGCCGGGCGCATGCGGCCGGAGCTGGTGCCCCTCCTGTGGGGCCCGCAGGCGCCGACGGACGATGTGCCGGAGGAAGGACTGCGCGTCGGGCTGGAACCTCGCTGGGACTGGCGCCGCGCGCGGTCCCCGCGCCTGCTGGCGTCGGGCGCCATCCTCGGCTGCTGGTGTGTCGGTACACCGGCCGCCCTGGCCCCTCTGGATGCGAATGCCGTCGGCGGCGTGCTGCTCGGCGCCCGCTACCTGCCATGGGGGCTGCGCCTGGGGCAGATTACGGGCATGCGCCGGCTGCGCATCGTGGGGCGCGACGTCGGGCCACGGGAGGCGAGTAAGGGCGCCGCGGCCGCTTGGCTGTGCGAGCACCTCGGCATCGATCCGGCCGCGACGGCCGCCTTTGGCGACGGCGATAACGACCTGGAGCTGCTCCAGTTCGCCGGCTTGGCGGTCGGCATGGCCAACGGCACCCCCGCCGCGCGGGCTTGCGCCGACCTCATCGCCCCGCCAAACGACGAGGATGGCGTGGGGCAGGTCCTCCGCCAGTGGCTTGACGCGCTGTGACCCGCCAGGTCGCCTGTAGGTGGCCTGGCGGAATGTGATGCACGTCGTGCCCCGTGGCGGTAAGATTTGCCGTTCCTGCGCCTACTGGACCACCACGCGAGCGATTTCGCATTAGCTTCCCTGGTGTACGCAGGATCGCACCCCCAAACAGGCCGTCTGAAACAGCCCTATGGACCTTGCCCCCATCCGACTGGGAAATGGCGTGACGATCGCCTGGCCGGTGGCGCTGGCACCCATGGCCGGCGTGACCAACGCCGTCTTCCGCCTGCTATGCCGCGAGCACGGCTGCGGCTACACCACCACCGAGTTCGCCCGCGACCGTGCGCTGCTGATGGGCGTGCCCAGCCAGGTGGCCCTCATCGACATTCGCACCGACCCTCGACCGGCCGGCATCCAGATCTTCGGCGCCGATCCCGACGAGATGCGCCGCGCCGCAGCCCTGGTGGTGGAGCGGCAGCGGCCGGACGTTGTCGACATCAACATGGGCTGCCCTGCGCCCAAAGTGACCAACGGCCAGGGGGGCTCATCGCTCCTGCGTGAGCCGGCGCGGGCGCAGGCCATTGTCGCCGCCGTCGCGAAGGAGATCGCGCCCGTGCCGGTCACGGTGAAGCTCCGCGTGGGCTGGGACGAGGTGCACAAGGCGTCCGGCGCCGCGGTGGACGTAGCCAGGCGCGTGGTCGACGCCGGCGCCCAGCTACTGACGGTGCATGGCCGCACGCGCGAGCAGCGCTACGAAGGCGAGGCCTGCTGGGACACCATCAGCGCCGTGGCGGCGGCCGTGCCCGTTCCGGTGATCGGCAATGGCGACGTCGCCTCGCCCCAGGACGCGGCGCACCGGCTGCGCACGAGCGGCTGCGCGGGCATCTCCGTCGGGCGCGGCGCGCGTGGCCGGCCGTGGCTCTTCCGCCAGATCGCGGCCTATCTGCGCCACGGCGTCTGGCTGCCGGAGCCGGGGCCGGCGGAGCGCGCGCGGCTGGGCCTGGCGCACCTGCGCCGGCAGCGGTCCCTGGCGCTGGCCCTGCTCCACGAAGAGCAAGAGCAGGCGGGACGGCTGAGGCCACGCCTCCGGTCGCCGGCGCAGCTGGCCCAGGAGGCGGATCGGCGGGCGCTCGGGGCCATGCTGCCCCACGTGATGTACTACGTCACGGGCACGCCAGGGGCGGCGGCCCTGCGCCGCGCCCTCTCGCAGGCGCGTTCAGCGAGCGAGCTGGAAGACATCCTGGCCGGCATCGCCGCGCAGCCGGACGCCCTTGCAGCAGCCGACCCGCTCCCCACAGCCCACCCCACCTGATAGCCGGCCTGCCCATCCGTCTTCCCTCAAACCTCAAGCGTTGAACCTTGAACTCTGAACCTTGGACTCGATCGACGCGGCGCTACAATACGGCGGCAGTGACTGATCCCCCGGTGGGGCCGGCTGCCGCCCCGGTCGGCGCCGCGCCTGTTCCCGCCACCAGTCCGACTGGTCGCCGGCTGGCCGCCGTGCTGGTGCCCATCTACGACGGCCCAGAAGGCCCGAACCTGCTCTTGATCCGGCGCACCGCCACCGTCAACCACCCGGGACAGGTTGGCTTTCCGGGCGGCCGGCCGGAGCCGGGCGACGCCGACCTGCTGGCTACGGCCCTGCGCGAGGCCCAGGAAGAGCTAGGCATCGACCCCGCCAGCGTGCGCATCATCGGCGTGCTGCCGGTGGTAGAGACGCTGACCACCAACTATGCCATCAGCGCTTACGTCGGGCGGCTGCGCGGGCGGCCCACCGTGCGTCCCCAGTCGGCGGAGGTAGCCGCCGTGCTGGATGTGCCCCTGGCCGCCCTCATGCGGGCCAACCTACCGCGCGAGGAGGACTGGGAGTTGCCCCTGCCCGGCGAGCGCGCTCCGGCGCCGGGCAGCCCTGGCGGGCGGGAGACGCGCCGCATCCGCTTCTATCCCTGGGGAGAAGACAAGATCTGGGGCGCCACGTTTCGCATCATCGACCACCTGCTGGCAGCGCTCCGTTCAGGGACGCTGTCCCTCTGACCCGGTAAGTTCCCTCTCCCTTTGGGAGAGGGCCAGGGTGAGGGCTCCACCTACTGGTTCTCCCTCCCTTTGGGAGAGGGCCCGGGTGAGGGCTCCGCTCCTAGAGGTCCGCGCCGGCGGCGCCACTATACGTGCTACACGTGCACGTCCGGGTCGTCCTGCACCGCCCGCAGACGCACGGTGAAGACGCCGTCGCCGGTGAGGATCCCCGAGCGCGCGAACAGCCGCCCGAACTGCCAGTTGGAGAGGCCTAGCTCCGGCCGGCGCAAGGCGAACTGGCCGTCCACCCAGCGCGTAAAGCCGTTTCCCACAAAGGGAGCGTCCACCGCGCGGTAGAAGCGCTCGTGCGCCCCCTCATCCTGCGAGATGAGCGAGGCCACGAAGCGGGGGCTGTGCTCGTTGAACAGCCGCACGGCCGTGTCGACGTCCGGCACGACCGCCAGCGTGATCTCCGGCGTCCCCTCCCACTCCCATTCGGTCCCCAGCCCCTCCGGACCGGTCACGTCCGCCAGCGGCTCTTCCACCTCCCCCTGGGCGCGGAGCACGCGCACCGGCGTGGCGAACAGGACCTGGGGCACGAACGGCACCGCTTCGGCCGTCACGTGCAGCCGGTAGCCGTGGCCCACCTGCTCGCCACGGCGGCGCAGGGCGTCCAGCGCCACCGGCACCAGCCTCGCCGCCGCCTCCTGCACGACGCACAGGGTGTTCAGCGTGTTGCACTTCTTGGAATCCAGCGAGTGGTAGACGGCCTTGTCCAGGGCGTCGGCGCGGGCGGTGGCGTCGGCCACGATCCAGGCCCCGCCGGTGCCGTGCAGGCTCACCGGTGTGCCGGTCTGGCGGGCAATCGCCCCGAGCTGCGCCACGGCCGGGCCCGAGCCGCGGGCCACGGCCAGCGCCAAGCCCGCGTTGGCGAAAAGGGCCCAGGCTGCCGCGTGCTCGGGGCGCTCGATGAGCGCCACCGCCCCGTCAGGCAAGCCGGCGTCGCGCAGGGCGGGCTGCAGGGCCTCCCGCATGATGGCCCGCGCCGTATCCAGCGCGTCGCTCCCGATGCGCATCACTGCCGTATTGCCGGAGCGCAGCACGCCGGTGGCGTCGGCGAAGACGTTCGGCCGCCCCTCGAAGACGAAGCCGATCACCCCCAGGCCACTGGCCCGCTGCTCGACCCGCCAGCCGCGGTGCTCGACGATCTCGACGATGGCCTCACGGCGCGACGGCAGGTCACGCCACAGGCGCAGGCCCTCGACCATCTTGGCCCGCATCCGCTCGTCGGCGACCAGCCGTGTGGTGGAGCGCCCGCGCGCCCGCGCCCGCTGCACGTCCGCCTCGTTGGCCCGCGCAATGACGCCCCAGATGCCGTCGTCGGCCAGGCGGGCCGCAAAGGCGTCGTAGAAGCGATCGATCGCCCCATCGTCGATGGAGGCCAATGCTGCGAAGGCGGCCGCGGCCCGCCGGACGGCGGCGTCCACCTCCGCGTCGATCGCGGCCGGCACGTGCAGGATGTCGCCGGTAGTCTGGATCACCAGCAAACGGTCCCCCGGCCGGAAGGCATCTGCAATCGCGTCGGGGACCGTTCGGACACGGTTGCCGCCGTAGAGCACCGGCATGCCGCGGGGGATGTGGCTCAGCGTATCGGAGAGGTCCACTGAGTACGGCGCCTCGATGCCCCTCGTTTCCAGCGTCGTCGGGGCTGAGTCGTCTAGGCCGGCAGGTTTCGTCGCCACGGTCGCAGCGTCCTTTCCCTTTGCCAGAGAAGTCTAGCAACGCCGGACCGTGCGTTGGCAGACGGGGCGGCCCCTTGCTCCAGGCTGCAGACCAGTGCGTCCACCGATGACCCCAGCGAAGAAGCCAGGCTAGGGGCGCCCGTCGGTCCGCCCCACGCGCTGCGGTCCCACCTCGCCCCGCTCCAGCATGGTCAGGAACGGCGAGTCGTCGATCTCCAGCGGTAGATCGACGCGGGCCCGCCGCCGGCTGGACTCGTACGTGGCGAAGATGAGCTCCGTCGCCCGCAGCGCCTTGCGCGCGGCGAGCTCCGGCTCCGCGCCGGACTCTAGACAGTCCAGCAGGTCGGCAATGCCGGCGGCGATCGCCCCCTCGATGCTGGCTGGCGCACCGTCCAGCGGCACCTCCTGGAACCCGGCGGCGTCGGCGTTGAGCAGGCGCACCCTGGAGCCAGGGCCGTTTACCTCGATCACGCCGCCGGTGCCGATCAGGCGCTGGGCCGCCCCCAGGGCGGTCCGCTGCGGGCCATCGGCTTGGGGGAGCGCGTCGCCGGTGATCAGCAGGCCCCGCACGCCGTTCTGGAACCCGACATAGCTGATGCCCTGGTCTTCCAGGGGCACGCCAAAGGCGCTCTTCTCCGTGCGGCTGTCGATCTGCCCCAGCACCCACGCCGCCGGCGTCTCGCCGTTGTAGAAGAACAGCATGTCGAACCAGTGCGTGCCCCAGTCGAACAGGTTGGGGCAGGCCGCCTGCAACTGGACCGGCTGCCCGATGGCCCCTTCCTGGAGCAGCCGGCGGGCTGTCCGGTAGGGCGCCTCAAACCGGCGCTGGTGGTTGAAGGTGAGCTGGGCCCCCCGCTGCTGGCACGCCTCGGCCATGCGTCGCGCCTCGCCCCAGGTGGGGGCCATCGGCTTCTCGCAATGAATGGCCCGCACGCCGGCCTCGGCAGCGGCGATGACCATCTCCGCGTGCAGGTGCGGCCAGGTGGTGATGCTCACGACGTCAAGGCGCTCCTTCGCCAGCATCTGCCGGTAGTCGTCGTAGATCCTGGCGCCGTCCAGGCCATGCTCGGCCCTGAAGGCCTCCGCGTGCTCGCGCTTGATGTCGGCCAGGGCCACTACCTCACACCGTCCACCGGCCAGATAGCCACGCACGTGATAGTGCGCCATGCCGAAGCCGGTAGCGCCCGCCTCGCGCCGTGGCCTGCCTGTGCCAATGATGCCCGCACGATACATTCGTTCCGTCCTTTCTCGGTCCGTTCTCGGTTTCTTGCCCGTCTTGTTGCCTCCCCCTGCCCATCGCCCTCCGGCCTCTCCACGCCTTCGCATTACGTAGTCCTCTTTTCCATCCTTACTCACCACCGTCCGGGCGGTTCCACGGTGGGGGCGAGCCGGAACCTGCGTCCACCTGATGCTACCGGCCCGGCCGCGCGGTACACTGCCCGCGCCACCTGAGCGAACGGGGTGGCTCGTGTGCGACGTGGGTGGTCATCAGTACGGTGACACCGCTCCGCAGGGCACACCGCGCGCGGGCGTCACTCGTCTTCTGGCCGCGCACGCAAGAGAGGAAGGAGCATCCATGATCGGTAGACAGCCTACCCGACTCGACGAGCGCCGCCGCAACCAGGCCGCGCCGTACGACCTCCTGATCCGCGGCGGCGAGGTGCTGGACCCCAGCCAGGGCCTACGCGCCCCGCGTGACGTGGCCTTTGCCTGGGGCCGCGTCGCCGCCGTTACAGCGCCCGGCGCCATCGACCCCGGCCAGGCGCGCCTCACTATCGACGCCTCGGGCAAGCTCGTGACCCCGGGGCTTGTGGACCTCCACACCCACGTCTACGTCGGGGGCAGCGAGCTGGTCATTCCTGCCGACGAGGTGTGCTCGGTCAGCGGCTGCACCACCGTCGTGGACGCCGGCACCGCCGGAGCCAATACCATGCTGGGCCTCTATCGCCTGGCGCAGCGCGACCTTCGCACCCGCGTCTACGCCTTCGTCCACATCTCGAGCATCGGCCTGGCCGGCCACCCGCACGGGGAATCGCGCGACCTCGCCTACCTGGAGCCGGAGCTGGCCGCCCGCTGTCTCTTGAGCTACCAGGGATTTGTGCTGGGCGTGAAGGTGCGCCAGTCGCAGAACCTGGTCGGGGAGAACGGCCTGGAGCCCCTGCGCCGCGCGGTGCAGGCGGCGGAGCTGGCCCAGGAAACGATCCGGCGCGTGGAGCCGACGCGAGACGTGGCGGTGATGGTCCACTTCGGCAGTGCGCCGGCATCCATCGGCGAGCTGCTGTCTCTGCTGCGCCCGGGCGACGTGGCCACCCACTGCTTCAACGGCGGGACGAACGGCATCCTGGACCACTCCGGCGCCCTCGAAGACGCTGTGCGGCAGGCCCGCGAGCGAGGCGTGCTCTTCGACGTCGGCCACGGGCGCGGCAGCTTCTCCTACCGCGTGGCGAAGGCCGCCGCAGAGCAGGGCTTCTGGCCGGACACGATATCGACCGACCTGCACAGCGCCAGCGTCAACCACCCCGTGGTCGACATGCCGACGACCATGAGCAAGTTCCTGGACCTGGGGCTCTCCCTGGAAGAGGTTGTCCGGCGCAGCACCGCCGCCCCGGCCGCATTCATCAATCGCTGCCTGCCGCCGGCCGCCCGCGAGCCGTTGCTCGGCACGCTCCAGCCCGGCGCCCCGGGCGACGCCGCCGTACTGGAGCTGCAGCAGGGCGAGTTCCCGTTCGCGGACTCGGTCGGCTACCGCTGGACCGGGCGGCAGCGACTCGTGGCCGTGCACACCGTCCTCGGCGGGCGCCTGTGGGGCCGCCCCTATCCACATCCCTACCTGATCCCGTGAGCGTGCGAGCGCGCGTATGTGCGCTGGCGGCGCCCACGGCGGTGCGCGCACCTGCCCGCTCCATCTCTTGAGCGCGTGAATGCGCTACGCTGATGGCTGGACCAGCCGGAGTAGCTCGTGGCGGCAGCGGATCGTGGGCATCAGGATCGGCCAGGCGGCCCGGGAGAGCCGGGGCGACAACGGGCGGGCGCGGAAGCCACGCCATTCCCGCCGCGGCCTCCGGTCTACGTCTCCGCCCTGGTGATCTGCCAGGACGCCTTTCGCGACGATCGGGGCCGGACGCACCTCCACGGCGTCTTCGACAACCTGAACACCGCCGGCTTCCCTGTGCACGCCCAGTTCATGGTCTGGGTCAGCGTCAAGGGCCGCGGCGTGGCGCGCGTGGTGCTCAAGATCATCGATACGCTGGAGACGGCGCTGGCCGTGACTGAACCCGTCATGGCCGAGGTCACGCCGTTCAAGGGCCACGAGTTCTTCTACAGCTTCGGGCTGAGCTTCGCCGGAGCGGGGCTCTATAAGGTCATCGCCTACGTCGACGGTATCCCCGCAATGGAGGTGCCCGTCACCGTCCGGCTCGTGCCGCCGGGCGCTCCCCCCGCGCCCTAACGCGGTTTCTGCACGGCCAACGAAGCGTCCCCTCTCCCTGTGGGAGAGCAGGGGCCCGCGGAGCGGGGACGGTGCGGCCTCCGTAAGCCCCTGTCCCATTGGGAGAGGGTAAGAGTTCCGCGCATGAATACTCCAGGCCAGCACGGAGCGCGACTCGGGCCCGTACACGTGAGACGGGGCTAGGGCCGCCAGGTGAGGGGGGTGCCTGGCGCTACCACTGCAATCCAGATGGGGCCGTCACCAAAAGGGAACACGCGCCCATCGGGGCCGTAGAATACCGCTGGTTCGAAGGCGCCTGGCCGCCGCCAGCAGCCCTGCCAGCGCTGCCCGCCACGCAGGAAGTAGGCGACCCCTTCGCCCTGGATCTGGTAGTCCAGGGAGCGGCTGCCGAAGATGTCCTCCACTATGTCCGTGACGACCACCGGCGCGACCTGCACCACTACCGTCTCGGCGGACAGGTGCTGGCGCGACGCGCCATCCACGTGCGGCGCGCCCCCGATGAAGCGCAGGTAGCGGTTCTGGTCCGGCGCGTAGCGATACTCGGCGCGGTAGCCTGGCCAGGGGGCGCCGTCGGGGCCGGCAAAGCCGATGGCCAGTTCCGTGGCCGGCGCGCCGCCCGCCGCGTCCGCGCCATCGCCGCGGGGAAGGTCTGGCCATGGGGCCACGTGGGTCGGGATCCCTCGCCCCTGCGCGTACCGGCGAATGGGCGGCAGGCTGGTAATCGAGTTGTGCGGCGCCGGCCGGCCGGCCAGGCGGGAATGAATGGGGAACGTGTCCGGCACGTTGAAGCTCACGAAGTCGATCCCCCCGTTCCAGATGCGGTCCTGCACCCCCGCGCTCGCGCCGTGGTAGACGAGCACCGCCTCGAACTGGCGCGCCACCTCCAGCGCGATCAGGCGCGCGCTCCGCACCGGCCCGATCGTCCCCACGTCTTCTCTGGTAT
>DAOTTI010000239.1:0-16898 GCA_034437795.1 Chloroflexota bacterium
TGCTGTCGCAGGCAACCTCTTCGGGAATGCCAGCCCGCGCACCAGGGAAAGCCATGCCAGGTCGCTGGCCTGATGGTGCACTAGGGGCGGCAAGCATGGATTCTTCACGGCCAGCGAGGAGCTCCCGCTCCCAGAGAGAGGGTTAGGGTGAGTGCTCCGCCCAGAACGATCCAGGCTACAGGTAAAGAGCAGGCTGTTTGCACAGGATCCAGGCTGGAGGCGGCGCGGAAGGCGTGATGCGTACCGTATGGCGGGTACCGCATAATGCCTCCTATGGAGAGGGGCGAAGCGGTAACGGTGCAACGGGGCGCACTCCGGCTTCGCGTCGGCGCCTGGCTCCTGCCGCTGGAGGTGGCCGTCCGCTACCCCGCGTTCCGGGTGCTCTGGCTGAGCCTGCTCCCCGGCACGCTGGGAATGATGATGTCCATGGTGGCCTTCGGGTACGTCGCCTATCAACTCTCCGGCTCGTCGACCACCCTGGCTATCGTCAACGCCGGCTGGGGAGTGCCGATGTTCGTCCTCTCGCCGGTGGCGGGCGTGGTGGCCGACCGCTACGCGCGGCGCAACGTCCTGCTCATGACCCAGGGGCTGGTGGGGCTGACCGCCGCCGTGGCGGCGCTGCTGATCATCACCGACGCCATCCAGGTCTGGCACCTGATGCTGATTACCGTGGTGCAGGGGACGGCCTTTGCTTTCAACATCCCTGCCCGCCAGGCGCTGATCGCCGAGCTGGTCGGGGCCGACGACCTGGCCGGCGCGCTGGCGCTCTATAACGCGGGGCTGAACCTCAACCGCGTGGCCGGCCCGGCCATTGGCGGCGCCCTGCTCACGATCCCGGCGGTGGGCGCCGGTGGCGTCTTCGCCGTCATGGCCGCGCTGTACCTGGTAGTCCTGCTCACGCTGCGGCGCCTGCCGCCGGCGCCGGTGCGCCGCGCCGATCGGATGCCGGCGCGCGCGACCCCCGTCGACCGCCTGGCGGCGGGGCTACGATACGTCGCCCAGCAGCCTCACCTGCGCCGCCTGATGCTGCTGGCCTTTCTCCCGCTGCTGTTCGGCATGCCGTACCAGTCGCTCATGCCGGCGGTGGCCGCGCGCGTCTTCCAGGTGGACGCCGCCGGCCTGGGGGTGCTCCTGACCGCCAATGGCCTGGGCGCACTTGCCGGCTCGCTGCTCCTGGCAGGCGCCGCCGCGACCCACCGCTCGGACCGGGGCCGCGCCGGGAGCCCCGGCGCGGTGCGCCTCTCCCGCCTGCAGTTCGGCGCGGGGCTGCTATTCGGTGGCGCGTTGGTGGCCTTCGCCCTCTCTGGCGCCTTTGTGCCGGCGCTGTTCCTCGTGGCCCTGGTCGGCGGGGCCTCCGCCGCCTACACCGCGATCAATAACACGCTGCTGATGAACCAGACGCCGGTGGAATACCACGGGCGCGTGATGGGCGTGTACATGATGACGTTCGCGGCCATGCCGCTCTCCTCGCTGCCGGCCGCCTGGCTGGCCGACCACGTTGGGCTCCCCGCTACCCTCGCCGCCTGCGGCGCACTGGCCGCCCTGGTCGTGGCCATCGTCGGCCGGCGCGAGTAACCGGCCACCCGCCGGCCACCCACCCGTCCCCGATGCAGGGACGCGGGGATACGGAGACGCGGGGTCCCCCTCCCGCACCCGGCCCCGACGGGGGGACGCGGAGACGTGGGGTGGGGGATCACGCCGTTTCTTCCCATGCCTTGATCAGCCGCTCCAGGGGGAGATCGGTCACCGTGAGGGGCAGGTCCACGCGCCGGCGCCGGAAGGCCGACTCGTAGCCGGCGAAGATCACCTCCAGCGCCTGCCGGCCATTGCGCCCGCTGTGGAATGGCTCCCGCCCTTCACGGATGGCGGCCACCAGCTCGGCAATGGAGCGCGCGAAGTTCTGGACGCCGTGGATGCCCTCACTGATGTCAGGGACGTGCCACGTCCCGCTACCTTTCACCCGCGCGCGGACCGGCGGGGCGTGCGGCCCCGCCACGCCGACCTCGATCATGCCCTCGGTGCCGATCAAGCGGTTGGCCGGCTGGCCCCGCATGTCGACACCCGTCTCCATGTAGCCCCGAACGCCGTTCTGGTACTCCCACACGGTCAGGCTCTGCGTCTCCGACGGGACGCCGAACAGGACGCGCGGCTCCCGTCGGTCCGCCTGCCCCATCACCCACCTCACCGGCTCCTGGTCCAGGTAGAAGAAGAACATGTCGAACCAGTGCGTCCCCCAGTCCAGGAGCGTGCCGCGCGGCACCCAGCCCTCCACCCGCAGCAGGTCGCCGATGGCGCCCTCCTGAAGGAGCGTCTTGGCGTAGCGGAATGGCTCGCCGAAGCGGCGCTGGTGATTGACTGCCAGGCGCACGCCCCGCGCCTCGCAGGCGCGGATCATGCGCTCGCAATCCGGCAGCGAGAGCGCCATCGGCTTCTCGCATAGGATGCCCTGCACGCCCGCCTCCGCAGCGTCGACGACCATCTGGGCGTGCAGGGCGGGCCAGGTGCAGACGCTGACGATGTCTAGCGCCTCCCGCGCCAGCATCTCGCGGTAATCGGTGTAGCCGCTGCTGGCCGGCAGGTGGTGGCGGTCCAGGAAGTCGGCCAGGTGTTCAGGATTGATATCGGCCGCCGCCACTAGCTGCGTGCCGGCCGTGGCCTCGTACCCGCGGGCGTGGCTCTCGGCGATGCCGCTGCCAGTCCGCCGCCCCGTGGCCGGATCCACCGCCGGCCGGCGCCCGCAGCCGATGATCCCCACCCTCAACGTCTCCGCCATGCGCGTTCTCTCCTCTCCATATGCTGTTGCTCCATGTCCTGTTGCTCCATGACCACGGTTCCAGCGCTCCCTCCGCCTCGCGAGCGTTCGACCATTATGTGGCGAGCGGAAACGAGCGGAGCGGTGCGGGTGGAAGGGTACGGGACCGATGCGCCTTCAGGGAAGTCGTTCGCAGAGACCCTTGCGGCGCCCCAGGGGCACGGAACTATACTCACGCCTGCAGCCCGCGGCTGATACCAGGACAGGAGTGGGACGTATGGGTGATAAGGCATTCGTGCTTGGACCGGGCGACGGCCAAACGGTGTGGTCGTTAGGCGGTCGGTTCACGGTCAAACTGGGCGGAGCCGACACTGACGAGCGATTTTCGGTGACCGAAATGCTCGCCTTCCGCACCGCAGAGCCGCCGCTTCATGTCCATCGCAGGGAAGACGAAGCGTGGTACGTCATAGACGGCCACATGACGTTCTATGTAGCCGGAGAGAAGCTCGAAGCTGGCCCGGGAGCGTTCGTGTTCGGGCCGCGTGGCGTCCCCCACACGTTCACGGTGGACGTCGAGCCAACTCGGGTGCTGGTGTTCGCTTCGCCCGCCGGGTTTGAACGCTTTGCCCTGGAGCTGGGGCAGCCAGGTTCGGCTTCCAGTGATGTCCCTCCCGCAGGGCTGGCCATGCCTGGCCCTGAGGTCCTGGGCCCAGTCGCAGAACGGTACGAAATAGAGGTCGTCGGCCCGCCTGCTCGGGTCGCGCCCGCCTCACCGCAGTAGCGGCAGCGGCGGCCGCAGTGTGGCCGGATGCGTCACGAGCCGGAAGTGTGGCGTGAGCATCGCCACCGCGTCGCCGGCCAGGTGGCCTGGCCTCGTTCACCTGCTCGACCTCCTGCACGAGCGCGAGCCTGGAGGCCTGTGGGAATGGCCGGCCCCTCCAGCCGCCGTTAGCGCCCCATAGGGGCATGGGCGGGTATTCACGAGTGGAGCCCTCACCCTCGCCCTCTCCCACAGAGAGAGGGAACAAGGAGCCCTCGCACTCTTCGATAGGGGGCTCTCCGTAGGGAGTGGGGACGTCTCGCCGCCGGCTCGCCGTCAACGGAGCCAGCCCCGCTGGCGCAGCCATTCGTCCCCCAGCAGTCCGAGCTGCACCTCGTAAGGCGTACCGGCGTGCTCGGGATGATACTCCAGCCGCGCCCGCTGGAAGTACTGCACCGTCCGGCCATTCTCAGATAGCTCTTCTGAGATGGGATAGCCGAACACTTCCAGCCCGCCCCGCGTGCGGAAGAACTGCCAGAAGGCGAAGTGCACGCCATAGCCGGTCTCGGGGAAATACTGGTGGTCCGGCTGGCTCGGGAACGGGCCGGCTGCAGGGTACGGCCGGCGCTGGGCGGTGAGCAGATCGCCCAGGAGCGTCAGTTGCACCTCGTAAGGCGTACCGGCGTGCTCGGGATGGTACTCCATCCGCGCCCGCTGGAAGTACTGCACCGTCCGGCCGTCCTCCTCAAACTCCTCCGTCCTGGGAAAGCCGAAGACATCCAGCCCCCCGTAGCGCTCGAAGAAGGCCCGAAAGGCAAAGCCGACGTTGTGCCCGGTGGCGGCAAAGTAGGTGAAGGCGGGGTGCTGGATCCGCTCGGCGCGGTCGGTGGGAAGCGGCGTCTGCGCCTGGACGTCCACCCACACGCGGTCGCCAAACCAGGTGCCCTGCGGCGAGATGAGCTGCCACCGGCCGGTGGCACGGCCGTCCGCCGGCGCCACCAGGGGCACGCTGACGTCGATCTCGCCCCCGGGCGGGACGGGGGACGCCGCCGCCACCGGCAGGGGCACCCAATCCGGCCCGCCGAGCCGGTCCCCGCTGTGGAAGGCGAACCGGTACTCAGGGCCCCAACTCGTGGCGCCCGTGTTGCGCAGGCGCCACGTCTTGACGAAGCTGGCTCCCGGCGCCAGGCGCGAGCCGTCGGGGATGGAGACGTCGGCCACGAACTGCGCGTCGTCGGTGGTGGCCAGGAAGCGCGCCACGCCGGCCAGGATGCCCTGGGCCACGCGACGGCGGTAGTCCGGCGTGGCCAGGCGCGCCGCTTCCAGCGGGCTGGTCAGGAACCCCATCTCCACCAGCACCGCCGGCATCCGCGTGCCGCCCAGGACCCAGAAATTGGCGACGCGCACCCCGCGGTCGATCGTGCCAGTGGCCACCACCAGCTCGCGCTGGATCGCGGCCGCGAGCTGCGTGCTCTGCCCCACCAGCCGCGGCGTGCGCCGCGCGCCGGAGGCGAAGCCCTCTTCTGGGCCGTAGAACGTGATCGCCCCCTGCACCGTCGGATCGGAATGGACGTTGGCGTGAATGCTGATGAAGAGGTCGCCTTCCGCGCGGTTGGCCAGGCTGACCCGCGCCTGTAGCTCGTCGTTCAGCCTTGCGCGGGGCCCCGCGACCGATTGCTCAGTGGTGCGCGTCAGCACGGGCCGGGCGCCGGCCCGCTCCAGGAGCGAGCCGAGCTCCAGGGCCACCGCCAGGGTCACGTCCGACTCGTACAGGCCGTGGTAGACGGCGCCGGGATCGGGCCGACCGTGGCCGGGATCGACGACGATCCGCTTACCCGCCAGCACGCCCGGGGGGATCGGAAACGGCGTCGCCGTGGGTTCAGGCGGCGCCGTAGGCGAGCCGGACGGCGTGGGGGAGGCCGGCGCTGTAGCGGTGCGCGCGGGCGCGCCCCCCGGCGTCGCCGTCGTGGCCGGCGGGCGGGCCGTTGCCGTCGCCGTGGCGAACGGGGTGGCGAAGGTCATCACCGGGGTCCGTGTGGCCGTCGCGCCCGTCGAGACCTGGGCCCCGGCCGGTGCCGCCGGCCACACAGCCGGCAGCGTGCACAGCACGGCGGCGCCCAGGGCCGCCGCCCTCACCGACCAGTGGCCCCGTGGCTCGGAGCCGGTCCTGGCGCGGGGCCCGGCGGCGGTAGCGTTCTGGTAGGAATCGGGGCGCCAGGGGGGGCGCGGGAAGCAGGGGCGCGCGGGCGAGCCGGCGTGAGGTGGTAGACCTGATGGAGGGCTGCTTCTGGCGGACACGGGTGGCTTGAGCGCGTCGGTGGGGCGCAGGGGCGTTCGGCCACCGCCGGAAGGAGTTGGGTCACCGGCAGCTCGCAGCGGCCGGCAAAGATATAAACGGGTCTCTGGCCATGGCTGCACTACTACGACGCGAAGACCTGGCCTTTCTGGATGAGCAACGGGTGGCGCACCTGGCCACGGCCGGCGAGACGGGCCGGCCGCACGTGGTCCCCGTGTGCTTCGCGCGGATCGGCGAACGGATCTATGTCCCCATCGACGCCAAGCCGAAGCGCGGTGACCCGCGGGCGCTGCGGCGGCTGCGCAACCTGCGCGCCCGCCCCGAGGCCGCGCTCCTGGTCGATCACTATGAGGAGGACTGGAGCAAGCTGCGCTGGCTGCTGATCTACGCCCGCGCCGTGATCTTGGAGGACGGGCCGGAGCGGGAGGCGGCGCTCCAGGCGCTGGAGCAACGCTACGCCCAATATGCTGCCATGCGGCTGGCGGCGCTGGGCCTGCCGGTGATCGCCCTTCAGCCGGAGACGGTCCGGCGCTGGTCGGCGCACCCGCTCACGTAGCCCGGGTTCCTGTGAACCGGGCGCGCCTCTTCATACCGCGCTGTCGCCCCTGCGGGGCATGGCGGATTATTCATGCGCGGAGCCCTCACCCTCGCCCTCTCCCACAGGGAGAGGGAACTCCTCGCTGGTCGTGAATAACCCGGGCTTAGCCGGACGAGGCGGCAGGTTCAACGATCCAGGCGCGGTAGGCCCCGAAGCTTCCCGCCGCACGAGCGCCTGCCGGCAGCAGTTCGGCCACGCGCCCGTGGCGGGAGACGATCAGCCGGATGGGCCAGCCCGGCGCGCTGGCGACCGCCGGCTTCCCTAATCCGGCGGGTGCTGAAGCGAGCTCAATGAACCGCTCGCTATCCAGGAAGTGGACCGGGCGGGCATAGTAGGCCACCTCGCGGTCGGCGACGACCAGGCCTGCCGGATCAGAGAGGTCTGCAAGCTGCGCCCGCACCCACGCCCCGGCTTGCGCCTGCCCGCCGGTGCCGTAGAAGTAGGTGGTCGACCAGGGCGCCGTAGCATGATAGGCCGCAGTCGTCACGTTGGTGCCCAGCAGCAGCCCCGCCGCCAGTGCCGCCGCCGGCGCCGCCCCCGCCCAGCGCGCCAGCGCGAGGCACGCCGCCGCCACCGCAATCCAGGCCGCCAGGAGCCGCAGGTCCGCGTATCGGATCAGCGCATCCGGCCCCGGCGCCGCGGTCATCCCTGCTCCGAGGACGGCCCCCGCCGCCACGGCCAGGGTGGCGCGCCACCGGCGCCGCTGCCGGCTCTGCCCCCGCTGTTCCCCGTGCTCGTTCCGCTCTCCCTGCTCACCGCCGGTCCAGCGCGCCACGGCCACGCCGGCCACGGCGGCGGCCAGGGGCAGCACCCCTGCATGGTACTTGGGGAAGCCGGCCGCCAGCTTGGTGAGGTACACGCCCATCGTGACGGCCGCTACAAAGAGCAAGGCCGCCCCCGCCTCCCGTCTCCACCCCGACGCGGGGGCCGCGCGACACGGGGGCACGGCGATCCGGCTCCGCGACTGCCCGGAGGGAGGCCGGAGCGGCGCGGCGCCGCGTCTGCGCGTCCCGCTCACGATCTCTCCCTGCCGGCTTGGGGCCACGGCTGCCGCGGCGCCGGCTGGCCAGACGCGCCCGCGGTTCAGCAGCGCCAGGGGCGCCGCTACCAGCAGGCCAGCAAACAGGGGATGGAGCCACTGCAGGCTGCGCAGCCCCGCCACCAGCGCCCGCAGCGCCACCAGGGGGATGGGGGCGCCGGGCGGGGCCGCCATCGCTTCCGGCCCGATCGTCTCCAGCACCTCATCCCATAGGTCCAGCCATGGCTGCTCCACCGGTAGACCGCGCACGGCGGCAAAGGCGCCCCAGGCGCCGACGAACAGCAGGCCGCCGGCAGCGCACGCCGCCAGCAGCCGGCGCGCCGCCGCCTGCCGACCGTGAAGCGTGAGCCACAGCAGCAGGAGCGCCGCCACAAGCAGGGGCGTGGTCAGCTTGCACCATAGCGCCGCCCCGAAGGCGCCGGCCGTCATCAGCGTCCACCGCTCCCATCTGGCCAGAGCCAGCGCCGGCTCCAACCACCTTCCTGGGAAGGGCCGCCCTTGGCTCTGGAGCCGCGATCCCGGCGAGGGCGCCGGATCGTGCACCGGCGGGCGAACGCGGCCGGCCGCAGCCCAGGCGCAGGCCACAAAGGCCGCCACCGTCGGGGGCAGGAGCGTACCGTCGATGTCCAGCAGCAAGGCGCTCTGGATGGCGTAGGGCGACGTCGCCCAGAACCAGGCGGCCCAGCCGGCCGCCGCCCCGCCGCCGGCTAGACCGGCCAGCGCCGCCGTAGCGCCGAGAGCGGCCAGGCCCGTGAGCAGGCCGAACGCCCGCAGGGCCGCCTCGCTGGCGCCGGCTACGCCCTGCCAGGCGCCGAGCGTCAGCACGTAGCCCGGGGGATGGTAGAGCGCGTACTGCAATCGCTGCCCCGCCAGCGGGTTCCGTGGGTAATCGGCGATGTAGCCGCGGTCGTAGAGGAGGCTGCCCCCCGCGGCGGCTTGCGCCGCCTTGGCGAAGTCCACCTCGTCGTACAGCAGCGGGCGCCCAAGCTGTGCCACGGCCAGCGCCAGATAGAGCAGCGCCGCCCCGGCGACGGCAGCGCCGGCCGCGGCGCGCCGGCTACGGACCTGGAACCTGGGACGTCGCACGCTGGCGATCCTTACCTAACCTGCATTCTTCACGGCCAGCGAGACGGGTCCGTCTCCCACTGGGTGAGGGCTCCGCTCATGAATAGTCTGGACAAGTGTCACGCGATGCCTCGATGCAGTACGTCGATGCGCCGGCGGCCGATAGACGCTCGCAGACCGGTCAGGATGGCCTGGATCTGCTCCATGGTGCAGCGTAGCGCGCCCCACCCGATACAGTATGTCGATGTCTCCAGTCTCCATGGCGAACCGTCTATTGACCGTCAGTGATCCCACCGGCCGTTCGTCGCGCATAGCCACCGGCGGCAACAGTCGCGACCGCGCCGGCCGCATCGTCGTCCGAGAGGCGCGTGACCACGACTCCTGGGACCTGATCGGCTTGATCGCCGCCTGCTGGGCGGACTACCCCGGCTGCGTCCTCGATGTGCACGGCGAGATGCCCTGGCTGCTCACGCCGGCCACGTCCTACGCCGTACAAGGCGGGCGCCTGTGGCTAGCGGAGCAACGCCGTCGGGTCGTCGGCTCGGTGGGGTACGTCCCCGCCAGGGAAGGGAACGGCCTAGAGCTGCGCTCGCTCTACGTCGCGCGTGCGGTGCGCCGCCAAGGCTTAGGCACCGGCCTCGTCGGCCAGGTGGAGGCGGAGGCGAGACGCCGTGGCGCCGCCTTCGTGGAGCTCTGGTCGGATACCCGCTTCACAGACGCCCACCGGCTCTACGAGCGCCTCGGCTACCGGCGCAGCCCTTTCACCCGCCTGCTCCACGACCTGAGCCACACCGAGGAATACCACTTCCGGAAGGACCTTGGCTGACGGGCGCTCAAACTGCCATGCCAGCGACCTGAGTTGCGCCGAGGAGCACCACGTTCAAATCGGCGCAGCTCAGGGGTCGCCGCAGGCCAGGGGTCACCGCAGGCGATCTGAACGCCCCTCGGTCAAGCCCCTGGCGCCCTATTTCCGACAGCAGCCGGTCGAACGCCTCCACGTCCCCGTGGGCGAACGCCGCACTGCTCTGCCGGCCGGCCCGGCCCAGTCCGCTTGAGCGGGCTTCGCAGCGCGATAGCCGGGCCGCGTCAGCCGCCGGCCGTTGTCCCCACTGAGACAATCTCTCTCGCGTCCTTTTGCGCCTCTTTCGCCCGCACCCCTTGCGGCCGAACCGTTATGGGTGCTATACTTTGGGTGCGCCGGGTGAAGCGCGACGAAAGTCGTGGCACCTGGCGCGGGCGAAGCTCCCGGACGGGCCGCAAGGTTCATTCGGGGGCTTCTTCGTTTTACGGATTGACGTTCCGAGCTGGGTCGTTGCGGGTTGGGCAACGCTTTGAGCGGTTGATGGTCAGGCCACGTTCTGAGTGGGCGATGGCTGGGTTACGTTCGGGCCCTGCCGGTAGCGCGGCCGGGGCCAGAAGGAGGTCGGCATGGCCGGTATCAAGCTGGGCGTGATGGCGTCGCTCGAGCACGGTGCGGAGCAGGCCATCCAACGCGTGAGCGAGTTCGGCCTGCCCACCTGCCAGGTCTCCTGCTGGAACCCAGCGCTCTATACCCAGGAGACGGCGCAGGCCCTGGCCAGCGCCGCCCAGCGCTTTGGCGTGGAGATCACCACCCTCTGGGCCGGCTATTCCGGCCGGAAGGTCTGGAACTTCATCGACGGCCCGGCAACGATCGGTCTCGTGCCGCCGGCCACCAGGGCGCAGCGCCTGCAGGAGCTGCTGGCCGCGTCCGACTTCGCCAGGGCAGCGGGCATCCCGTCGGTCACCACCCACGTGGGCTTCCTGCCGGAATGGCCGGGCGACCCCGAGTACGGGCCCACGATCGATGCCCTGCGCACCCTGGCTTCTCGCTGCAAGGAGAATGGCCAGGAGTTCTGGTTCGAGACCGGCCAGGAGACGCCCATCACGCTCCTGCGCGCTATCCAGGACATCGGCACCGATAATCTGGGGGTGAACCTGGACCCGGCCAATCTCCTGATGTACGGCAAGGCCAACCCGATCGACGCCCTGGACATCATCGGCCGGTACGTGCGCGGGGTGCATGCCAAGGACGGCGAATACCCCACCGACGGGCGCAGCCTGGGGCGCGAGCAGCCGCTCGGCCAGGGGCGGGTCAACGTTCCGGCCCTGGTCGCCAAGCTCAAGGCCCTGGGCTATCGGGGAGCGCTCACCATCGAGCGCGAGATCAGCGGGCCGCGGCAGATCGAGGACATCAAGCTCGCCATCCGCCTGCTGGAGCCCCTGTGCCGCGCTTGAGCCCGTCTCCTGCCGGACCCTCCCTCACGCCACATGCCCGTCGGGGCGCCTCTGGCGCTGCTGGCATGGGTCAGTCACGAGCCCGGGTTCGTCATGAGCGGAGCGCTCACCGCCGCCCGCTGCGCGGGCTCCCGCTCTCCCGATGGGAGAGGGGACTGCTCGCCGGCCGTGAATACGCCAGGCTACGGCGCTGGCGCCGCCAGCGTCTGCAGCGCGCGCCGGACGAGGCTCTTGACCAGGGGCAGCTTGTAGGCGTTGTGGCGGAGAGGCTGCGCGCCGGCCAGCGCTATCTCGGCCGCCTGCGCAAACAGGGCCTCGCTCGCCTCTGCGCCCGTCAGCGCCTGGTACGTTTCCGCCTCTTCCGCGTCGCCGCGGAGCCGTTCGACGTGCAAAATGGGCATCGGACGCAGGACCTCGGCTATCTCGCTATCACTCTGGGCGCATCTACCGGTAGCTGCGGGCTCCTAGCGTTGCTCCAGCGCTTCGAGATCGGCCGCGAGGCGGCCAGCCTTGAGAATGTTGAGATAGGCCCCGCAGCGGCAGAGATTGCCGGTGACGGCGCGCCGGATCTCGTCGTCGCTGGGCTGTGGCGTCTCGTTGAGCAGCGCGCGCAGGCTCATGATCTGGCCTGGCGTGCAGTAGCCGCACTGGAAGGCGTCGGCCTCGATGAAGGCGCGCTGCACGGGGTTCAGGTCGCCGTTGCGGGACAGCCCCTCGATGGTCGTGATCGCCCGGCCGTCGCAATCCACGGCCAGCAGCAGGCAGGAGTACACCGCACGGCCGTCCACCAGGACGGTGCAGGCGCCGCAGTCGCCCATGTCGCAGACCTTCTTGGTGCCGGTCAGATGCAGGTCGTGACGCAGGGTGTCCAGCAGCGTGTGGCGGGGCTCGACCTGCAGGTGATACGACACGTCATTGACGGTAAGGCGGATGGCGTGCAGCGCGTACGGCGTGTGGGGTGGTGGGTCGGGTTGCGTGGGCGCCATAGGCTGTCAGCATCGTTGCAAGTGCCGTGCCGGCCGACTGGACAGCAGCCTGGCAGACCGTCCGGGGAAACTCTCCCGCAGCGAGGACTACCCACCCGCTGCCCGCGCCTCGCTGTCGCTACCCTACTGGTCAGCGCGCTATCTGCGAGCGCTCAGATGCGGCTTGGTATGACCGGCTGAGTGGCTACCTGCCGATAGCCTTCGACCTGCAATATCCAGTGTTGAGCCTATGCGGCGTCGCCGTAGATGACGCGACCTACACGCAAGTGCTCTTACCCACGGTCGATTATCTGTGCAGCGCCCATTGCCACGCAGGTCCTGAAGCCTGGCGCGCCGTCAGTTCTGTGGGACGTGCTTGTGGAAAAGATCTGGGTCAGCCGGGAGACGAACGGGGAGGCGTCGGGCTCAAACGGTTCCCCCGATCGCCAAGTGCCGATCCGCTCTTCGAACGGCTGCGCAAGAGAAAAGGCCCCGGGAGCCCGTAGACCCCCGGCGCCGATCGCAGTACTGCGGTCCACTTATATCCTTGTATCTATATGTAACGCCCAAGAGCCACCACCCAGCGCGGTTGGAGGCGGGTCTAGTCAGGAGCAGGCATGCCCACAGACGGGAAGATACGGATCGGCATCATCGGCTGCGGCGGGATCGCCACCGCGTCGCACGCCCCCAGCCTGAAGCGGCTGGAAGCGGAGGGGTGGTGCGAGCTAGTGGCCTGCGCCGATGTGAACGTGGACGCGGCCCAGGCCATGGCGCAGCGGTTCGGCATCCCGCGCGTCTTTACCGACTACCACGACCTGCTGGCGCTGGATGAGCTGGATGCCGTATCCATCGCCACCCCGCCCTTCGTCCACAAGGACGCGACGGTGGGGGCGCTCCGCGCGGGCAAGCACGTGCTGTGCGAGAAGCCGATGGCGATGAACGTGGCCGAGGCCAAGGAGATGATCGCGGCCGCGCGCGAGACGGGCAAGATCCTCACCATTGGGCACGGCGGGCGCTTCTCGGCCGTGGCGCAGGCCATCCACCGGCGGGCTTCTGCCGGCGACCTGGGCGAGATCTACTACGCCAGGGCGGCGGCCCTGCGTAAGCGCGGCGTGCCGTCGCGGGGCGTGTTTACGGTCAAGCGGTACAACGGCGGCGGGCCTCTGATCGACATCGGCGTGCACGCCCTGGACCTGGCCGTCTGGCTGATGGGCAACCCGACCCCGGCCGGGGTCTACGGCGCTGCCTACGACAGGCTGGCGCACCGGCCGGGCGTGGCGGCGCAGAACAGGCTCGGCGCCACCGGCGGGCCGTTCGATCCCCAGCAGTATGACGTGGAGGACCTCTGCGCCGGCCTGGTGCGCTTCACCAACGGGGCCACGCTCTTCCTGGAGACGAGCTGGCTCCTGAACCAGTACGAGGACGAGGTGCGCCGTACCGACCTCTTCGGCACGGCCGGCAGCGCCAGCACCAACCCGTTCCGCATCTTGATCGATGACGGCGCCGGGCTACGTGACGTGACGCCGGACGTACCGGCCGGGCGCGCCGGCTCCCAGGGCAACTTCCTGCGCTTCCAGCGGTTCCTGGAGTGCATCTACGGGCGCGCGGAGCCCCTGGTCAAGCCTGACGAATCGCTCAACGTGCAGCGCATCATCGACGCCCTGTATCGATCCGCGGAGACGGGCCGGGCGGTGGAGATCACGGAGTAGCGCGGTGGAGATTACGGAGTAGCGCGGGGAGGCGCTCCGTGGCGCTCGTCTCCTACCAGGCCCGCGCCGGGCGAGATCACGGAGTAGCGCGCGGGGGACGGAAGAGCCCGCCCAGCACGCGCGTGAACTCGTACACGTCCAGCACGGGGTGCAGGTCCGGCTCGCGCTCCTGCGCCAGGCGCTCGGCCTTGGCCCACGCCTGCGCGGCTGCTTGGTCGTCGCCGGCTACGCGGTGCCCCAGCGCCTGCGCCAGGTGCAGGCAGACCTCCGCGTGCGCGTCCAGGTAGTGCCACGAGCGGGCGTGGCAGGGGTCATCGGCGCCCAGGTTGCGTTGGATGACCGGCCGGAAGGCGGCGATGGCGGCTGGAATGCGGGCGTACCCCTCCGCCACCGAGGCGTCGCGCCTGGGCTTCTCGCCCCGCAGGTACGGCGGGTCGAAGAGGCGCGAGAGCTCGCGGCAGTACTCCAGGCAGGCGAGGCCATCGGCGCCGAACGCGCTGCGGAAGTAGTCTTCGGCAATGGCGCTGAACTCCACGTCCTTGTTCCACAGCGTGCGCCCCATCACCGCCATGCCCAGGCCGGTGGGGAAGAAGGCCCGCTGCACCTGGCAGCTAACCAGCCCGTTCAGGCCGAGCGCCGCTAGGCCGCGGATATCCTGATGCAGCACCTCAGCGATGGCGACCGAGCCCGGGTCCTTGTAATGGTCCCACATGAAGTGGTAGTCGAAGTCGAAGCCGTCGCCCTGAAAGAGGCGCTGCCAGGCCCGCAGGAAGGCGACGTTGCCGTCCACGTCCTTGGGAAACCTCAGCCTGTTGCGCTCGTAGGGCGGCAACGCCGGCAGGGACGACTCGTCCGGCGCGGCCAAGGCGGCGGTGAACGACTTGCTGTACGTGCGCGTGATCGGCGCGAACATGAGCAGGAAGCGGTCGGGGTTCTGGATGCGCTCCGTCTCCGGCGGCCACAGCAGGTCGACGTAGATCAGGAAGACGATGCGTACGGGCAGGCGCTCGGCCGTGAGCCGCTCGTCTAGCTCATTCAGCAGGCGCAAGTACCAGTCGGCTGGCCTGGCCTGCCGGCAGCCATTGCACTCGCAGTGGTTGTTCGAGCCGTCCGCCAGCCAGAAGTGGATCACGTCCACCTCGGGATGGGCGCGGGCGTACTGAACGACGTCGCCGGTGACGAGCGCCCGTACCTCCGGATTGGAATAGCAGAGGTTGGTGTTGAGCGGGATCCCCTGCCAGAGGTCGCGCCTGCCGCCGATCTCGGCCAGGTACGCTCGTGCGCCCTCCGGCACCGGTGGCGGCGGATACTCCCAGCCCAGGCCGGGTATGCCCAGGGGCTCGCAGGTCCACCCGTGGCCGACGTCGTGGAAGACGAGCCCGCGCCTGGCGATCTCTCCCGCAAGCTGCGCCTTGAGCGCTCGGGCGCGCTCGACCGAGAACGGCTCCGGCGACAGCAGCGGGTTGCCACGGTGAGAGTACCAGCGCTCGAAAAAGGTGTACGGCTCGCGGAACTGGGTGAAGTAGGTGTTGAAGCCGGCCTTCGGCGCCCAGTCCACGATGTCCCGCACGTGCTCGTAGCTCACCGCGCCCTCGATGCAGATGCCGCGGTGCCGGTACGAGGCCGCCTCCGCCACGCGGATGGAGCGGGCGCCCAGCGCCGCGGCGTCGATCCGCGGCAGGTACTCCCCGTCCGGTCCAGGGCGGACCCAGCGGCAGCCCAGCTCAGCCAGGTAGCGATAGGCGGCGAGCAGCACGCTCCGCGGGTTGCTGCCGGCGACGATGCCGGTCGCACCGTTCGTCTCGACGTAGATGGCGTCGTCCCACTCAGGCTGCCGCACCGCCGGCCAGGGGCGGAACTGCCCGCCGAACTGTTCAAAGGCGCCGAGCGTCAGGCTCCCCTCCTGCAGGGCGGCCGGACCCGTCGCGCCGCCCCGCGCGTGAGCGATGGCCCCGGGGCTCAGCCCCAAGAGCCTGGCCAGATACCTGGCAAGCTCCTCAGCCGCGAAGGCCACCGCGGGCGCTTCGCTGAGCGTCAGGATGCGAATGGGCGAGATGTCGCGTGCCATAGCGGTCCTGCTCTCGTGCCACCCCCTGAGCGTTGGATGGTAGCGCCATGCCGGTCTCTAGCCTGGCTTATTCACGGCCAGAGAAGGGTCCCCTCGCCCAAAGGGAGAGCGGGAGCCCCCGAAGCGGGCGGCGGTGAGGGCTCCGCTCGGAGGTTACTCAGGCAAGGCAACCGTCGTGTGTACTCCCTGGTCCGGTCGCACGAGCTCCTCGCTCTCATGGGGCGACTTCTGGACGACTTCCCTCGATGGAGCCTGCTCTTTACCTTGCTGTATGAGGTCCTTGCGTTCTCTCGACGAGCGGCCTCGCTCCCCGTGGCCGTCCGCGCGGTGGAAGCCAAACGGCTGCTGCGCGCTCGAGCCACTGATCTCCACTTGGTGGGACTGCCTGGACTGCCTCTGCCCCGATCTGACGTATTCGGAGCGGCGCTCTGGCAGGAGTTCGGGCGCTGGTCGCTCACCGGAGCCGCCACGCTGGCCGCGGGCGACGAAGGGAAAGCCGTGGCGGCCATCTAGTGCCATTTCAGACGACCTATTCCAGGATGCGAGGCCCCGTGCCAGGGAGGATCCGGCCAAATCGCTGGCCTCATCGTGCACTAGGCCACCAGTCAAGTGGTCGACGCCGGCATGGCCAGTCAAAAGACGGAGAAAGACGAAGGCGCCTTCGACTTTCGCTAGCGTCCGTCTTGTTCCGGCGCTCTGGGAGCGTTGCTGCAGGTCTGGTGCGGAAGGTGGGATTTGAACCCACACGCCCTTGCGGGCATTAGCTCCTAAGGCTAACGCGTCTGCCGGTTCCGCCACTTCCGCGTGGGTGTCGTCGCCTGCATCAAAGTGTATCGTTTGTGCGGAGCGTGTGCCCCCTTCAGTCCACCGGAACCTGCTGGACGTGCTCGTCGCCCTCGGCCTTTCCGGCGCCACGGGCATCGTCTACTGGCTGATCGGCGCGCCGGCCGCACGCCAGCAGTCGGCGGCACCGCACTTCGTGCTCCTGGCCGATGCCCTGCTGCATGGCCGGTTGTGGATCGATCCGGCCCGCGCAGCGGGGCTGGTGGACATCACGCCCTTCGGCGGGCGGATCTATGTGGCATTCCCGCCGTTGCCGGCCTTGCTCATGGCCCCCTTCGTGGCCATCGTGGGGCCGACCTTCAACGATGCGCTCTTTACGCTCGTTCTGGGCGCAGCCAACGCCGGGCTGGCGTACCTCCTGGCACGGCGCCTGAGCCGGCCCGGCCACGCCGGGCCCGGCCTGCCGCTCGGCCGGGTTCTGGCTGTCGCCATCGCCGCGCTCCTGGCTCTCGGCACCGTGCACTGCTACAGCTCGCTCATGGGGCGCGTCTGGTTTACGGCCCATGTCGTCGCCGTCACGTGCCTGTTGCTCTATCTCCTGGAATGT
>DAOTTI010000240.1:0-10148 GCA_034437795.1 Chloroflexota bacterium
GGGCGCGTGCGGCCCGCTCAAGACGGGCCGCGCGGGCCGCCGCCAGCGCCTCCGCCTGCTCCTTGCGCGCCCGCTTGTCCGCCAGGCGCGCCTCCTCCCAGGCCTTCAGTACGCCCGCGTGCCGCAGCAGAATGCGAACGCGGTCGGTCGGCTGGGCTCCCTTCCGCAGCCAGTCCACGGCGCGCTCCACGTCGATCCGCACCGTGCTGGGGTTGGTCATGGGGTCATAGAACCCCAGAATGTCGACGTGCCGCCCGTCGCGTGGGGCGCGCGCATCGGCGACGACGACACGATAGCTGGGGCGCTTCTTGGCCCCCATCCGCATGAGGCGCATTCGCAGCAAGTCTTCTCTCTCCTTAGCCGGCAGGCCGCGCGCCGCTGCGCGGTGACCTGGCCGGCATCCCGATGGGTCTTTCGTTTGACGCTGGCGCCAACGAGATTATTGCCCTGGAACGACGGGCATTATAGCGACGGCAGGTGGAGGAACTCCGCCATCACGGCGTAAAGCTGCCGGCGCTGGGCGGGATCGGCCACCTCAATGCCATAGTGGTTGATGAGGTTCTTTGACTGCTCCAGCCACTCGTTCCAGCAGGCGGCGCAGACGTTTTCCTGCACCTTCTGGCCGCGGCTGCCGACGAGCGGCGGGAAGTCGAGCCCCGGCGCCTCGTTCCCGCAGCGGACACACTTGACCTGAGCCATACGTGATTACCTCATCCCTGAGCCCCTCCCTACTGCGCTCTTCTGCTTCCGGAGCGTGCTTCGGGAGCGGACGCCTGGGTGGCAGGCGACCCCACGCCCATTTCGGGACCGGGGTGCGGAGCCGGAAGTCATACGGCACCGCCACCAGTGCCAGAAGCGCCGTGGCGCTTCTGGCCACGCCCGCAGAAAGCGAAGGGTTCAGGGCCTCCAAGCAATTGTAACCGCGCCGGTGGCGCGCTACCATGGGAGCATGGCGGGGAGCATGGCGCAGGCTCATTCGGGCGACGGGGACGCTGCGATCCCGGCGGGGGCGGCTCGGCTGGCTGAACGGATCGCCGCGGCCCTGGAGCAGACGCGGTTCGACCCGCAGCATGGCGGTGAGCTCTTCCTGCGCGCCGATGCCGAGAAGGGGATCCGCGCGGCGTTCGGGGATGCGGTGCGCATCGCCGCTGCCGGCCGCGACGACCCCGAGGTGCGACCGGCGGGCTTTCTCGGGGCGCGGTTTCGGCCGGACCTGGTGGTGCAGTCGGCCGGTGGCGAGCAGGTCGCGGTAACGATCACCCTGCTGCGGGCCGATGCGGGGCCGGTGGCGTCCGCGCTGGCCGGCGCGCTCGTGCTTGCCGGCCGCTACCAGGCGGTGGTGGCCTTCATCCTTGACCGGCGGCTGGAAAGGCGCGGACCATTCGACGAGCCGGCCACCGACGTCGGGCCACGGGCCCTCAGCGAGGCGGAGCAGGCCCTGATCGACCGGCTCTGGCGGCAGGGGATCCGCGTGGCCGTGCGGCGCCAGGATCCCTTCGGGTGGGACTAACCCCTCTGCACGGACCAACGCCCTTCTGAGACTAACCCCCTCTAACCCCCTTCCGAGATTAACCCCCTTCAGAAGCTAACCCCCTTCTGGCGGGACGCTCCCCCTTCGGATGGCCCAACCCCCGTCCGCCTGGCACGAACCGTTACGCATTACGCATTACGCATCACGCACTACGGATGGGCGCCCACCCCGTCCGCGTGGCACGGACGGCGCGCCGGCGGCCAGTATAATGCCGCGAGATGTTTACGCGCGCCGTGATCACGGACGAGATCTCCCAGGACCTGGAGCGGGCGGCGGCGATGGCCCGCGAGTTCGGGCTGGACCAGCTTGAGATCCGCACCGCCTGGGACGTGCGCATCGACCAGATGACCGACGACCACCTGTCGCGGGTCAAAGACATCGCCGGCCGCTACGGCCTGGGCATCGTCTGCCTGGCTACGCCGTTTCTCAAGTGCGATCTGGGAAACGATGCGGAGTACGCCGAGCACCTGCAGATCCTGCGCCGGTCGATTGCCGGGGCCCACAAGCTTGGCGCCGGGATCATCCGCACCTTCACCTTCTGGAAGCGTGGCGAGCTGGCCACAGTCTTCGACCAGATCGTGCGCGCCTACGCGGAACCCGCCCGCATCGCCGCGGGGGAGGGCATCATCCTGGGCGTGGAGAACGAACCTGCCTGCTTTGTTGGCACGGGGCGCGACGCGGCCGAGTTCATCGAGGCGGTCGGCTCACCGGCGGTGAAGGCGGTGTGGGATCCCGGCAACGCCTGCTGGACGAGGCGCGAGCGGGCCGTGCCGGACGGCTATGAGCGGATCAAGAGACACATCGCCCACGTCCACCTCAAGGACGTAATCTTAGAGACGCCTAGCGGCCAGCCGGAGGCGACCGTGCTCGGCATGGGAGACGTCAACATCGAGGGCCAGCTGGCGGCCCTGCTGCGCGACGGCTATACCGGCTGCGCCTCCCTGGAGACGCACTACCGCGTCAGGGGACACCTGTCGGAAGAGGCCGTCAACCGCCCGGGCGGGAGCGCCTTCTCGGAAGGGGGTGAAGAGGCGTCTCGTCTGTGCCTCGTGGCCTGGAACGAGATGATGGCCAGGCTGCGGCAGTAGCGCCGGGCCCTGCTCCCATGGCTGTCGTCGGCATGCGCCCCATCCTGCGGGGCGACACCACCAGCAGCGCCGGTAGCGCCGGACCGCGCTCTCATGCCAGCCCGAATCTTTGACACCGCGGGCACGGCCGCCGCGATCCGTGCCGAGGTGGAGGCGGGGGTCGGCGCGCTTCGAGAGGCAGGGATCGTGCCGGTGCTGGCGGCGGTGATGGGCGGCCAGGACCCGGCGTCGGTGAGCTATGTCCGCGCCATCAGGCGGGCGGCGGAGCGCGCAGGGATCCAGCTCCGGCAGGTCACGCTCGATCCCGCTGCGGGAGACGCCGGCTTGCGCCGGACCATCGCCGACCTGAACGGCGATCCCGGCGTGCACGGCGTGATCGTGCTCTTTCCACTCCCTGCGCCGTTCACTCAGCGCGCGGTCGCGGAGACGCTCGATGCGCGCAAGGACGTGGACGGCATCACGCCGGCCAACCTGGGGCGGCTGGCGCTCAACCAGCCGGCCATGGTGGCCAGCACGCCCCTGGGCGGGATGGAGCTGCTGCGGCGCCACGGCATTGACGTGCGGGGGCTGGAGGCCACGGTGGTGGGCCGCGGGGTGGTGGTGGGCCGGCCCCTGGCGCTGCTGCTCATCAACGCGCACGCGACGGTCACCGTCTGCCACACGGCGACGCGAGACCTGGCCGCCGCCTGCCGGCGCGCCGACCTGCTCTGCGCCGCTACGGGGCGGCCCGGCGTCATTACCGCGGAGATGATCAAGCCGGGGGCGATCGTGCTGGACTTTGGCACGTCGCCGGGGCCGGACGGCCGGCTGGTCGGCGACGTGGACTTCGCCGGGGCGCAGGCGGTCGCGTCCTGGATCACGCCGGAGTCCGGAGGCACCGGGCCGGTTACTACTGCTGTGCTGCTGCGCAACACCCTCGAGGCGGCCCGCAGGCAGACCGGTACGCTCTCCAGCGAGCGCGGCAGCGTTCCACGCTAGCCTGCGTTATTCACGAGCGGAGCCCTCTCCGCCGCCCGCTCCGCGGGCTCCCGCTCTCCCAAAGGGAGAAAGGACTCCCCGCTGGTCGTGAATCATCCAGGCTAGCCAGCTTGCTTGTCGATCGGAGCCCTCGCCCTAGCCCGCTTGCTTTGGGATGGGGACTTTTCGCTGGCCGTGAATGCTGCGGGCGAGCGCTCAAGCTCCCAGGCGCTGGCGCGTCCAAGCCAGCCAGTCGCGCTGGAACTGTCCCCAGTCGCTCCCCGTCACGGCGGTGAACGACTCGTCCCACCGCCGGCTCTCAGCGAAGGCCCGCGCCAGGTCGAAGAACTTCTCCAGGCCGAACTGCTCCACGAAGTAGGCGACGCCGTACGCTGAGACGGCGTAGGCCATGGAGATGTCTGCCTGGGTGTAGCCTTTGCCGGGATCGGTGCCCCAGGCGATGACCTCACTGGCCTGGTCCAGCGAGGTGAACCGGGGTGAGCGGAGCGCCCGCAGGGCCACGTCTGGCCGGAAGTCGTCGGAGACGAACTGGGCCAGGCCCTCGCTCATCCAGTGGGGCATCTTGACGATCGGCACCAGTTGGTCGTTGACCAGGTGGGTGTATTCGTGGGTGATGGCGACGAGGAACCGGTCCTCCTGCGTCTCGCCAGGAGAGACCAGCCCCGCGCCATAGGACTCGATGGAGCGGACCAGGATCAGGTTCTTGGTGTCGGGGAGATAGGCCGCCCAGGTGCCGAACCCGCGCAGGCCCGAATGGGCACCGAAGGTAGGGTTCACGCTCAGGATGGCCTTGAACCCCGGAGCCGCTCCCAAGCGCTCGGTGACCCTGGCGTACGCCTGCTCGGCGACGCCGGCCATGCGCCCGATCACATCGTCATCCCAGGCGTAGTAGCTGAGCACAAAGTGCTCCGTCTCCATCGTCTGGCGCGGACCAAGCTCCTCCACCAGCACCTCACTGTGCAGCCAGCCGGTCTCCGCCCGCCGGAAGACCCATACCGCCTGGTACTGGACGGCGCTGCCCCCGCCGGCAACGACGTCGATCCAGGCCTTGTAGTAGCCATCCTGCTTGGGTTGGACGCGGGTAACGGTGTAGCGCTCGGGCCGCGGGCGGCCGGCTGCCGCCAGGGCGTCGAACGTCTCGCGCTGGATGCGCCGCCAGGTGAGGTTGCGCTGGTCGATGGTCGCCATGTAGGCGTCCCGGTCCAGGGCGGCCCGCGCGGCGGCCTGCCGGTTCAGCGTCTCCTGGATGCCGGCGATCACGTCGGCTTCGGCCAGGCCGGCCGGTTCCTGCGCTGCCGCCGGCTCGGGCGGCGCGTCAGTCCCCTGGCGCGCGACCGCGGGCGGACTTTCGGGGGCGGCGCGCGCCGGCAGCAGGCCGCAGCCAGACAGGATGGCCAGGCCGGCGGCGCCTGCCGCCAGCGCCCGGCGCCGGTTCAGGCCGGGCAGGGGACGGGGCGAGGTGTCCATCTCTCAATACTACCGGCCGGTCCTACCGGTCGGGACCCGGACGGCAGGCCGTGCCTTCAGCGCGTCCGGCCGGCGCGCCCCACGCCAGGGCCGCCCAGACCGCGTTGTGGAACCGGGCCCGAACGGCGCGGATATGCTCCACGCTCTCCCCGGCGCGTGTGGGATGGACGCGATGGGTCAGCAGCACGGCGAAGAGGCCCGCCTGCGGGTCGACTAGCAGCGACGTCCCGGTAAATCCGGTGTGGCTGTAGGCGGCAGGCGAGCAGAGATCGGCCGGCACCCAGAGCGGGTTGGGCTGCAGGACCCATCCCAGCCCGCGCCGGCGCGCCGGGTGGCGCCAGCCCGTCTGGTCGCGCGTGGCTGCACGTACGGTCGCCTCGGAGAGGAAGCGCCGGCCGTCCAGGACGCCGCCGCCCAGCCACATCCGGCAGAAGCGCTCCAGGTCCTGGCAGGTGGAGAACAGGCCGGCGTGCCCGCACACTCCGCCCAGCGCCGCCGCATTCTCGTCGTGCACCGTGCCCACGATGGCCCCGCCCCGCTCGGGGACGACCTCCGTGGCCACGCAGCGGGCGCGCAGGGCCGGCGACGGGCGGAACATCGTGCTGGTCATGCCCAGGGGCTCGAACACCTCACGCTGCGCCAGCTCGTCCAGCGGCGCCCCGCCGGCCGTAGCAAGTACGGCCCCGAGAATGATGTAGCCGAGGTCGCTGTAGACCACTGCGCTCTCCACCGGACGCTCGAGCGGCGCCTGGCACACCGCCTCCAGCGCCCCGTCCCGTCCGTGACCCTGCTCGCTCAGTCTGGTCCAGGCCGGCAGCCCCGCGGTATGCGTCAGCAGGTGGCGGAGCGTGACGCCGTCCTTTCCTGCCGCGCCAAACGCCGGCAGGATCGACGCCACCCGCTGATCCAGGTAGAGCAGGCCCCGCTCGACGTAACGGAGGGCGAGCGTCGTCGTGACCACGATCTTGGTCAGGGACGCGACGTCGAAGATGGCGTCGGGCGGCATCGGCCGGCGCTCAGGGATGATCTGGGCCGCGCCGTAGTGCTCGCGCCGCAACGTCTGCGCGGCCGTGCCTGCGGCCGCGGCCACGCCGGGCACCAGCCCCTCGTCGACGCACCGCTTGAGCATGGCGAAGGCCTCATCCAGTCGGGCAGTCACCGGTACAATCTCCCTTCGGACATTAACGCCAGATGCGATGTGAGTGAGCGGCAGCGCTGTGACACGTCCACTCCCGGACGGGTTCGTGACTGCCGGCCGCGCACTGAGCGTACGGAGATGGAGCGGAGGATGCATGAATAAACGACGGCGCGTCGCGCGCAAGAAGCGGCGGAAGACCCGCGAGCGCCTGAAGGCCAAGCAGCGGGCGGCTCGCGAGGCGGCGCAGGAGGCCCAGCCCGTCCGCCGCGCCTGACCCATCGGCGAAGCATAACGGACGAAGGACGGACAGGGCGGGCCGTCCTTCGTCCGTTGTCGTTCAGCCGTGCTCGTTCGCCGCGTGCCGCCCCGCGCGTCACCAGTGCAGGCGTTCGCGCAGGTACTCGCGGCTGGCCTGAGCCGCCTCTCTGGGAGCGCGTTCGGTCCGCTCGAGTTCGACGCAGACCCAGCCCCCGTAACGCGCCCTGACCAGCGGGGCTAGGGCCGTCTCCAGGTCCAGGCTCCCCTGGCCGAGCTCGCGAAACCCGCCCCGCTCCAGGAACGATACGAAGCCCAGCCGCTCCTCCCGCACGGCATCGAACACCTGGCGGTCGAAGTCCTTGAGGCGCGGGTAGATGATGCGCTCCTGATAGATGCGTACCAAGGATGCGGGGTCGCCGCCGGCGTAGGCCCAGTGGCCGAGGTCGGGGGCGAGCCAGACGAGCTCGGGATCGGTGAGATCGATCACCTGCTCATATTCGTCCGGCGTCTCGATGTAGGAGCCGACGCGATTGAGGATGGCGCCGCGCATGCCCAGGTCGGCGCAGAGGTCGCAGTACTGGTTCAGCGCATCCGCCAGGCGGGCGAACCGGTCCCTGGTTAAGGGCAGCAGGGGAGGTTCGCCGGCCACCATGTCGCGCCGCGCAGGATGGCGGGCCGTGCTGAAGACGACGATGGTGGGGCCGGCCACCTCGCCGGCGAAGTCCAGCAGGCGACGCAGGCGCTCAAGCTCCGGCTTCTTCTCCTCCCGCTCGAAGAACAGTCCGCGGAAGTGCGCCCCGGCGATCGCCAGGTGGCGCTCTTCGAGCAGGCCCCGCAGCAGGCCCCGCTGCCGGTCGAAGCGCTCCACTACGGGATCATGGAGCTCGGTGCCCGCATAGCCCGCGTCGGCGATCTCGTCAAGCACGGTCTCGAACAAGGTCGAGCCCCAGGTGATCGGGCTGCACGCAACACGGGCCATCGTTTCGGTCCTTGGCTGTTCTGGCCTGTTCTCGCTGGCGCCCCCGCCGCCGGCCATCGCCTGGACGTACGCGCCTTCACCGCGGGCGCGGGCCACTACGTTATTATCCGGCTAGCTGGCCATGCGACGCCGTCGCTCGCTTCTGATCCTGCTGGTGGCCGCGCTGGTGGCCGCCTGCTCGCCCCAGCGGGTCTTCTCGCCCCGCTTGACGTCCCAGGTGGTCGAGACGCCCACGCCAGCGGCGGTCCAGGTCGGGGCCGGACTGTCTGCGGAGCAGGGTCTGGCGCTCATCTCGCAGGCGTTCGTCATTCTGCTCGATCAGTACGTCGAGCCGGTCGATCCGGTGGCGTTGCTCCGCGCAGCCTGGGACGGCTTCGCCGGCGCCCTGCCCGCCGGCCAGGCGCGGCCCGAGCCGCCGGTGCTCACGGGCACCACGCCGGCGGCCGATTTCGCCCGCTTCCGGCGGTCGTACCTTGAAGCCGCCAGCCTGGCCGGCGGGGCGGAGATGCAGGCGCACCTGGCCCGCGAGGCCGTCCGCAAGATGGTGACCAGCCTTGGCGACTGCCACACGTCGTACGTCGAGCCCCAGCAGATGCAGGAGCAGCTGGCGCGCCTGCGGGGCAACCTGCAGTTCGGGGGCATCGGCGTACGGATCAAGCGCCGGCCGAACGAGCCGGTGATCGTCTGGGAGCTTCTGGAGGGAGGGAGCGCCGGCAAGGCCGGCATCCGGCCTGGAGACGCGATCCTGAAGGTGGATGGGCGCGATACCGCCACCTCCAGCCTGGAGCAGATCGCCGCCGCCATCCGCGGCCCGGAGGGGACCCAGGTTCGCCTGACGGTGGAGCGCGCCGACGGCAGGCGGGTGCAGGACGTCACCCTCAAGCGGGTCGCCATTTCGGAGCCGCCGTTCCAGGGCAAGCTGCTGCGGGGCAACATCGGCTATCTGCGCCTGCACAGCTTCTCCACCGCCGGCCAGAGCGAGCTCCTCCAGGGGGTACGCAGCCTCGAGACGCAGGGGGTGAAAGGATGGATCATCGATCTGCGCACGAACGGCGGCGGGGAGCTGCCGGTCTTCACTAGCCTGCTGAGCAAGTTCCTCAAGGATGGGCCATTCGGGTTCCAGGTGGACCGGCGGGGCCAGCGGCTGGCGCTGGGCCCGGACGGGTCCTACCTGCCCCGCCAGCACCCGATGGTCGTGCTCGTGGGAGACAGCACCTCTTCGGCGGCCGAGCTCTTCGCCGCGGCCATCCAGCACTTCCGTGCCGGTACGGTGATCGGGACCAAGACCGCCGGCTGCGTGGGGATCGCTACGCCGTTTCGCCTCGACGACGAATCGGGCCTCTATGTCTCGGTCAGCAAGCTCCTTGGCCCTGGGGGAGAGGAGCTGAACAAGCGGGGGCTGACGCCGGATGAGGTGATTGAGATCACGCGCAGCGACCTGGCCGCGGGCAAGGACCCGCAGCTGGAGCGCGCGCTGGCCATCCTGGGAGCGCCGGCGCGGTAAGCCCCCTTCGGCCCCCGCCCCGACGCGGAGACGCGGGGAAGGGGAACGACGGCCATGCCTGGCGCGAGCCGGAACGGCTGAGGAGGCCCTACCCGTAGCCATTCTGCGCCGCGACCCAGATATACTGGTAACGTGTTTGACATTGGGATGCCCGAGTTCCTGGTCATCGCCGTGGTGGCCTTGCTCGTACTCGGGCCAGAGCGTCTGCCGGAGGTGATGCGCAAAGCCGGCCAGATGTACCGGCAGGCGCGCGAGGTGCTGAGCCAGTACCAGACCGAGGCCCAGCGCATGTTTGAGGAGGGCATGCGTGAGGTGGAGGAGGTGTCGTCGTCCATCAGCGGCGCCTGGCAGGAAGGCGCGGGCGACGGCGGCAACGCCGGTGGCCCGCCGCCCAGGCTCTGGCAGGTCCCGCCTGCGGTGCAGGCCCCGCAGACCGCGCCGGCGGCCGGCCCCTGGGTGCTACCTGCCTGGTACCGCGACACCGGCGCCGACCTCGAGCCGGAGCCGGCCGGTTATCCCCAGTCGCCCTTCGCGCTCCCTCGCCTGCCGGGACCGGCCGACCAGTTATTCGCGGAGCTAGATCGTGGCGCGCCGGTGCTGATGGGGCCAGGCGCGCCTGAGCCAGACCTGCTGGCGGTTCCCGACCTACCCGAGCTGCCTGAGGTCATTGTGCCGGTGCAGGAGGAGCCAGCGCGGGAGCCGGAGCGGGGCGCGGGGTCGGCCAGGGGGCGTCCTGAGCCGGCGCCGGTCGCTACGGCCGTGGATGAGCTCGCCCCTGCCGTCATGAACTCGCTGGCGGTGGCCAGGGCAACGGCCAACGGCGCCGACAATGAGCGGGAAGTCCGCCAGCGCACCGTCGTGGAGCTCTATCGCACTGGAGACATCAGCCTGGAGCGCGGCGCCGCCTTTCTGGGCATGTCTGTGGAGGAGTTCCGCGCCTTGCTCAAGCGCGTGTAGCCGGAAATGTGGGGACGGCCGTCAGGGGCGGCTCGCCGGAGAGCGGAGCCCCCAACCTGGCCCTTTCCCACAGGGCCAGGGGACCCGCCCAGGAGGGCGGGTAGCGAGTAAGGAGCCCTCGCCCTCTGCCTGTGGCAGACGGAAGAAGTGCTCACCCTGCCCTCTCCTAGTGCTGTCGCAGGCAACCTCTTCGGGAATGCCAGCCCGCGCACCAGGGAAAGCCATGCCAGGTCGCTGGCCTGATGGTG
>DAOTTI010000241.1:0-19956 GCA_034437795.1 Chloroflexota bacterium
GGTGGTGGCGCGGACCTGGGTCTGGAAGACGGCCGCGCTGGGGGGCCGGCCCTTGCTGCTGGTGGCGGCGAACGTCCCGTCCCCCGGCGGGCTGGGCGGGCCTCCCGGCGGGGCGCGCGGCGAGAGCGCCGATCGCCTGGACCGGTTCATGGCACGCCAGCCGGCCTACCGCGTGATCCTGGCCATTCCGGCGAACGACCTGGCGTCGGCCTGGGGCGAGCTGGCGCCGGGCCTGGCGACGGCGGCCCTGATCGCCATCCTGGCGTCGGCGGCCGTGGCCTGGTGGCTGGCGCGCTCCATCACGCGCCCGCTGGGCCGGATTACGACGGCAGCCCAGGCCATTGCCCGCGGCCAGCTCCGCCAGCGGATCCCTGAGGGGGGCAGCGACGAGGTCGCACAGCTGGCGCGTGCCTTCAACCGCATGTCGGAAGAGGTGGCGCGCTCTCACCGCGCGCTCAAGGAGTTCCTGGCCAACGCCTCGCACGAGCTACGCACGCCCCTGACCTCTATCCAGGGGTTCTCGCAGGCCCTCCTGGACGGGACGCTGGCGGGGCCGGATGGGGGCATGGAAGCGAGCCGGATCATCAATGAAGAGGCGGAGCGCATGCGCAAGCTGGTGGAGGACCTGCTCTACCTTTCGCGCGTCGAAGCCGCCGAGGTGCCGGCCAGCCGCGACCTGGTAGACGTCGGGGTGCTGCTGCGGGAGGGGGTGCGGCGCCTGCAGCTGGCCGGCGACCAGCGCCGGCTGGAGGTTGTGCTGGACGCGGGCGAGCTGCCCTACGTGGCGGGGGACGCCGACCAGCTCGACCACCTCTTCGGCAATCTGCTGGACAATGCGGCGAAGTACACCCCGCCGGGGGGCAGGATCGAGGTGCGGGCGCAGGTGGCCGGCGACCGCCTCACCGTGACGGTGCACAATACCGGCAGCTACATCCCGCCGGAGGACCTGCCCCACGTCTTTGAGCGCTTCTACCGCGTGGACAAGTCGCGGGCGCGCGAGATCGAGGGGAGTGGGCTGGGTCTGGCCATCGCCAAGGAAGTGGCCGAGCGCCATGGGGGCACGATCGGCGTGGCCAGCGATCGTGAACGTGGGACGACCTTCACCGTCCTGCTGCCGGTGGCGGCCGACCCAGGGCCAGCCCAGGCGCAGGGTGAGGGGGCAGAGGCTCAGTCAGGGGGCCCGCAGGGCCGCGCTCCCAGGCTGCGTCACCTGGTGGGAGGCCGTGGTCTTGCCTTCCGCGCCGGACGCGCCGGCTACGTGGCGCCCGGCAGCACCTCTTCGCGCCCGATGACCCAGTAGCGTCCGGCGTACTCCACCTCGGTGGTGGCGCCGCTGCCGGTCCGAGGCTCGTCGAACAGGCCGATGCGCGGCACCTCACCGCCGGGCCCGGTCCCCTGGTGGTGAAAGGCGATCACCCGCGCCTCTTCCAGCTCGTCGACCAGGTGGCTGGCCTGGTCGCGGTCGATGCCGAAGCGTGCCGCCAGCGCGTCGCGAAACTCGCGCTTCCCTTCGTTATATGACTGCTGGTACTGGTCGCCGAACTGCTCTCGCAGCGCCCTGACCAGGTCCTGCTCTGTCATCCTGGGCCTGCCGGGTGGCGTCACCGCCCCCGGGGCCTCGTCTGCGCCGCTGCGCGCCATGCCGTCCTCCTACCTGGATCGTGGTGCAAGGTGGCGCGGCTGTCGCCGCCCTTCTCACCGGCGGCGGCCATACCGAGCGCCATACCGCCCGCGCGGCTCATGGTGCAGGGGCCGTGCCGCGCAGGCGCCTCGGCGCCCGTCCCGCCTCGGACCCGGACCCGCTTGCGCTCGGCTGCTCCGGCCGGCGGGCACGCTGGAGCGGTTGCCAGGCGCCTGTTCGGCCGCCCCGTTCATTCGCTATGCTCCCGGCCGGCAACCCCGGCAGCAGGGGCTGCCACACTACTTGCGCGAGAGGAGAACGTGATGCCTGTACGACTCGGTTTCGTTGGCGCCGGCGGGCGCACCGTGCGCGAGCTGCTCGACCTGGTACAGATCCCCGACGTGGAGATCGCCGCCCTCTGCGACATCGACCTCAGCCGGTGCGAGCAGGCCATGCAGCGCCTGCGTGACCGTACGGCCCAGGGGGGCGACCCGCAGGCGACGGAGCGCGCCCAAGCGGCGCGCCCGGCCGTTTACGCCGACGTGCGCCGCATGCTGGACGAGATCGACCTAGACGCGGTGTACGTGAGCCTGCCGCCCTTCGCCCACGGCGAGATCGAGCACGCGATCATCGACGCCGGCAAGCACCTCTTCGTGGAGAAGCCGGTGGCGATCACCATGAGCGTGGCGCGGGAGATCGAGGCGCACATCAGGGAGCGCGGGGTCATCTCCTGCGTCGGCTACCAGTCCCGCTACAGCACGGCGGTGCAGGAGGCGCGTCGCCGGCTGCAGGGCGTCCCGATCGGCCTGGTGATCGCCATCCGGCTGGGCGGGCTACCAGGCACGCCCTGGTGGAAGGTACAGAGCAAGTCGGGCGGGATGCTGATTGAGCAGCACACCCACGGCGTCGACCTGATGCGCTATCTGGCCGGCGAGGTGGAGTCGGTCTGCGCCTACGCCGGCACCGTGCTGCTCACCGATGTGCCGGAGCTGGACATCGCCGACGTCAGTGCGGCCGCGGTGCGCTTCACCAGCGGGGCCGTGGGCTCCATCGTCAACTCTTGCGCGCTGCAGCCGGGCCAGGGCGCGCCCCAGAACCTGTCGGGAGCGGTGCACCTGGTGGCGAAGGGGCTGACGGCCATGGTCAGCGCGGGGGGCGCGACCTTCATGCGCCCCAACCGCCAGCGCGAGGAGATCGAGGCCGAAGGCGACGCCAACCTGGCCATGAACCGCGCCTTTGTCCACGCCGTGCAAACCGGTGACCGCAGCCGCATTCTCTCAGACTACACGGACGGCATGAGGACCTTCGAGGTGACGTATGCCTGCCAGGTCTCGATCGAGCGGGGCACGCCGGTGCGGATTGGGGAAGGCTACTGAACGACCGAAGAGCAGATGGAGGACGGAGGCCCATTCGTCCTCCGTCCTCCATCTGTCCCCTGGCGACAGCCGCGACTGGACCGATGGCCTAGCCTGGGCCAGTCGTGAGCGGAGCGCTCACCCTCGCCCCCTCGCAGGGAGAGGGAACGCCTCACTAGCCGTGAGTGGCCCAGGCTAGATCGTGGCGTAGATCGAGGAGAACACGGCCCCGATCTGGGGACCCAGGAGCAGGAGAATGGCAATCACGACAATTGCGACCAGGAAGATGTTCAAGGCGTACTCCACCAGCCCCTGCCCCGACTCTCCGCGCATGCGCATGGGATCTCACCTCCCTTCTGGTGCCCGAATGAGGTGCGGCGCCGACACTATACCCGGCCGGCGCCTGGCAACGAAGGGACAGTACGGCGTCCCCTCCACCGCCGCCCCGCTCCGACGCGGCGACACGGGGAGCCCGGGGGTACGCCGGAGGTGGATTGGCGCGATCCGGAACGGTTGCGTGCGCGCGCCTCCACCGGCGTAGCGCCCGCGGCCGCTCTGGCAGCGCGGCCCCAGGCGCTTCTTTGGCTTGCTGGCTCTCCCCGTGCCCCTGGCGCCCGCGGCCGCGGTGGCGGGCGGCGGGGAGCGGGCTCACAGCTTGATCCAGTTGTTGCGCAGGGCGTAGATCACGGCCTGCGTGCGGTCATTGACCGCCAGCTTACGCAGGATGGACGTGATGTGGTTTTTGACCGTCTGGTCGCTGATGTTGAGCTTCCTGGCGATGGCCTTGTTGCTCTGCCCGTGGGCGATGTAGTCCAGAATTTCCACCTCGCGGGCCGAGAGGGGGACGAAGAGCGGATCGACGCTCTCCTGGGCGGCCGCGAGCTCGCGGAACTGCTTGAGCACGCGGGCGGTGATCTGCGGCCGTTGGAGCACGCTATCGCTGACTAGGTACTCGCCGGCCTTCACGCGCCGCACCATCTCCACCAACTCTTCGGGGGCGAGATCGCGGCGGGTGTAGGCGGCGGCCCCGACCTTGACCGCCTGGAAGAGCTGCTCCTCGTCTTCATAGCTGGCCAGGATGATCACGCCGGTCTGGGCGGCGCGGTGCTTCACGAGGCGCGCCAGCTCGATCCCGCCCGGGGTGCTGGGGTCGCCAAAACCCAGGGCAGTGCCGCCCGCCGGCAGGGTGGCATCGATCAGGCACACGTCCGGGGCGAGCGAATCGATCTGGCGTAGCGCGTCGCGCCCGTTATCCGCCTCCCCCACTACCGCTATGTCCGGGGTCTCGTGGAGGGCCAGGCGCAGGCCATCGCGGAACAGAGGCTGCTCGTCCGCGAGAAAGACGCGGATGGCCTGGTTGGTAGACGCACTCACGGCCCGGCCATCAGTCCTTCGGCTTGCTCGCGGCCGCTCGCACGCTGCTCATCAGCTGGTCGATGTCAAACGGCTTGGCGAAGACCGCCTCCGTGTTGGCGCGGCCGGTGTGATCCAGCCGCCCGGTGTAGGCCGAGATGACGATCACCGGCACCTTCTTGGCATCCCAGTCGTCCTTGAGCTCCTTCAGGATGTGGGTGCCATCGCGGTCCGGCAGGGCCAGATCAAGAATGACCACTGCTGGCTTCTCGTCCTTGACCGTCTTGACCACCGTCCCCCCTCGGCGCAGCACGAGCGGCTGAAAGCCCTGTGCGCGCAGCTCATCCGACAACAGCTCAACGATGGCCGGGTCGTCCTCCACGACCACGACTTTGTTGCTGCCCTTGTCGTCCTCCGCCATGTGGCCCTTCTGCCTCCAGATGCGAATGTTCCAGAGGAACAATTATAAGGGCTATAATCCGGCGTTCTGGCGGGAGGGATTGGCGTGAGCCAGTGGCCGATACGGCGGATCCTGGTGCCGGTGAACGGCAGCGAGCTAGACGAGGAGATAGTGCAGCTCGCCGCCACCACGGCGAAGCAATACGGCGCCCAGCTGATCATCGTCTACGTGATCGTGGTGCGGCGCACGCTCCCGCTGGACGTGGAGCTCGAGGACGAGGTGCAGCGCGGGGAGGCGGTGCTCGACCGGGCGGAGCAGGTGGCCCAGCGGTACGGGATCGAGTACACGTCCGAGCTGCTGCAGGCGCGGGCCACGGGGCCAGCCATCGTCGACGAGGCCACAGAGCGGAATGTGGACCTGATCATCATGGGCGTGACCTACCGCAAGCGATTTGGCGAGTTCTACCTGGGCCAGACCACCCCGTACGTGCTCAAGAACGCCCTCTGCCGCGTCTGGGTGGCACGCGCCCCCCAGCCGCAGGCGGCGGCGCTCCCATCGCGGTAGGCTCCTTGCAAGGAGTAGACTTGAGGTGTCTGGACCAGCATCTGAGCCGAAGGCAGCCATGAAAGTCGTCATTATGGGCTCGGGCCGGGTCGGGGCCACGCTGGCCAACCGCCTGAGCCGCGAGGGCCACGACGTCAGCATCATCGACATCTCGACCGAAGCCTTCGAGAAGTACCTCGACGCCGACTTCAAGGGGCGCACCATCCTGGGCGACGGCATTGACGAGGACGTGCTGCGCGAGGCGGGGATCGAGGACGCCGACGCCTTCGTGGCGGCGGCGCACGGGGACAACCACAACCTGCTGGCTGCCCAGCTGGCGAAGGTCATCTTCGGGGTCAAGCGGGTGGTGGCGCGCTGTAACGACCCCGTACGGATGGAACTCTACGAGGACCTAGGACTGGCCACCATCTGTCCCAGCCTGCTGGGCGCGCGCGCCCTGTACGGGGCGCTCATGGATGAGACCCTCCATCAGAAGGACATCGCCGGCGCCATTGAGCGGCTGCTGGTGGAACGGTGACTCCCATGTACATCATCGTTGCCGGAGGGGGCAAGGTCGGCTACCACCTGGCCAAGGAACTGCTGGCGCAGGGGCATGAGGTGGTCGTCATCGAGGCGAACCGCCAGCGCGCCCAGCGTATCGCCGAGGAGCTGGGCAGCGTCGTCATTCCGCAGCAGGCAGATGAGGGGAGGTGGCTCATCGAGGCAGGCGTGGAGCGCGCCGACGTGGTGATCGCCGCGACGGGGGATGACGAGGACAATCTGATCATCTGCCAGCTGGCGGAGCTGCTGGCGCGGCGCAAGGGACGCAATCCGCGCACCATCGCGCGCGTCAACCACCCCAAGAACGAGCACGTGCTCAAGCGCCTGGGGGTGGACGCGACGGTGAGCACCACCAGCGTGATCATGGCGCTGATCGAGGAAGAGCTCTCCCCGCACCCGACGGTGCACCTGATGAAGCTGCGCCAGGCCGGGATCGAGCTGATGGAGTTCGTCATTCCAGGGGAGAGCCCGGCCATCGGGAAGACGATCGACACGCTGGGACTGCCGGCCGGCGTGTCGGTCCCGCTGATCGTGCGGGGGATGGAGACCATCAGGCCGAACGGCGCAACGTCGCTGGCCGCCGACGACGCGGTGATCGCCCTCCTGCCCATTGATCAGGAGCCGCGCGTGCGCGCCCTGCTCATGGGAGGCGAGGGATAGCCGGCCGCCGTCACGAATTGAGGGCGAAGACGGCCGCCGTCACGATCCCCACCAGCACGTTGGCGACGATCCCGGCCAAGACGTGGCCCAGGCGCATCAGACGGGCGTTCAGCCAGCG
Source organism: Chloroflexota bacterium (assembly GCA_034437795.1). GTDB lineage: Bacteria > Chloroflexota > UBA11872 > UBA12225 > UBA12225 > DAOTTI01. Next base: position 6,612 of record DAOTTI010000241.1, read on the forward strand.
CCCGGCGCGCCGCAGGGCGAGCCGCGCCGCCAGGCCAACCAGGCCCCCTGCCAGCGCCGCCCAGCCGCCGGCGGCCAGCAGGCTATTGGGAAGGGCGGTGCAGAGCACGGCGCCGGCGACGAGCGCCGCGGGTATTCCCGCGCCGGCGATGACCCGTCGCAGGCGGGGCACCTTGCCGGCGACCAGATCGACGCCGACGAGCACGGCCAGCGTGAGGACCAGCCCGTGCCCCAGCACGGCGCTAAATGGCGGCTGGACGGGGGCGCGCTGGGTGTAGGTGGCCAGGCCGGCCACGATCAGCAGGGTCATCCAGGGGTTGAGCCCTGCGGCGGCCGCCAGCGCCAGGACACTCGGGGCGTTCACGGCTCGTGCTGTGCCTCCATTGCTGAGGGTCGTCCGCAGACAGCGCGCCTTACTCCCTCCACGACAACGCTGCAGGACGCGTGCAAGATGCGGGCGCTGCGCCCACGCGGTCCAGCTCTACGGCCAGGCGCATGGCGGCGATCCTGGCGCCACATCAGGAGCGGGCGCTGCGCCCACGCGGTCCGGCCGGTGGGCACTCTACCCCGACAGGTAGGCTGGCCCAGGCTGCCTGGGGGACTGGGGCGATGCGCTCAGGGCCGGCGGACCTCGACCAGCCGATCACGCCCGGCAAGATCGCGATGGATCGACACCGTCGCTTCCGGCAGCGCCTGCTCCGCCAGGGCGCGCAGGGTGGGGGCCTGGCGCGGATCGCACTCCATGAGCAGAACGCCGCCTGCCTTCAGGTACGCGGGGACCTGGCGCAAGAGCCGGCGGTAGGGGTCCAGGCCGTCCGGTCCGCCGTCGAGGGCCTGGAGCGGCTCATAGACGCGCACCGGTCGTGGCAAGGCGTTCAGCTCAGGGGTAGGGACATAGGGGAGGTTGGCGGCGACGAGGTCCACCTCGACCGGCACCGGCTGGAGCAGGTCACCCAGGAGGCAGATGACCTGAGCCTGGCCGGGCCCCAGGAGCCGCTCGGCGTTGGCGCGGGCCAGCTCCAGGGCCGCGGCCGAGGTGTCGGTGGCGTAGACGCGCAGGCGCGGGCGCGCCCTGGCCAGGCTGACGGCGATGGCGCCGGAGCCGGTGCCGGCGTCTACCGCCACCTGCCGTTCCCCCTCGCCCTGAATACAGGCCAGGGCGCGTTCCACGAGCAGCTCCGTTTCGGGGCGCGGGATCAGGACGTGGCGGTCGACCAGGAAGTCGAGGCCCATGAACTCGCGGTGTCCCGTGATGTAGGCCACCGGCTCACCGGCGGCACGCCGTGCGAGCAGGGCCTGGTAGGCCGCCCAGTCCGCCGCGGTGAGCGCGCGCTCGGGATGCGCGAACAGGGCCTCGCGGGAGACGCCCAGGGCATGGCGGAGCAGGACCTCCGCGTCAAGCTCAGGGGTATCAATGCCGGCCTCACCGGCCAGCTGCCTGAGCCGGTCGCTGCCGTAGGCCAGCGCCTCGCGCGCGTTCACAACGGGCTCTTTCGGCTAGGCGCCGGTCGCTTCCTGAGGAGGCACGGGCGGGCCAGAACGAGCTGGCATCAGCCGACGGCGGCGGCGAGCTTCTCCGCCTGGTCGGCCTCGATCAGGGCCTGGATGAAGTCGTCGATCTCGCCGTCCAGGATGCGAGGGAGGTTGTGCACCGTGAGGCCGATGCGGTGGTCGGTCACGCGATCCTGCGGAAAGTTGTAGGTGCGGATCTTCTCGCTGCGGTCGCCGGTGCCGACCTGCAGGCGCCGGCTCTCGCCCAGCTCCTCGGCCCGCTTGCGCTGCTCGATATCGAGCAGCCGCGCGCGGAGCACGGCCAGCGCCTTGGCCTTGTTCTTGAGCTGGGAGCGCTCGTCCTGGCAGGTCACCACCAGCCCGGTGGGCTTATGGGTGATGCGGACTGCCGAGTCCGTGGTATTGACGCTCTGGCCGCCATGCCCGCTGGAGCGGAAGACGTCAATCTCCAGGTCATCCTCGTTGATCTGGACGTCCACCTCCTCCGCCTCGGGCAGCACGGCCACGGTGGCGGTGGAGGTGTGGATGCGCCCGGACGCCTCGGTGACCGGTACCCGCTGCACGCGGTGCACGCCGCTCTCGTACTTGAGCCGGCTGTAGGCCCCCTGCCCCCGCACCTCGAAGATGATCTCCTTGAACCCGCCGATCCCCGTCGGATTGGCGCTGAGGATCTCAGTGCGCCAGCCCTGGCGTTCGGCGTAGCGCACGTACATGCGATACAGGTCGGCGGCGAACAGGGCCGCCTCGTCACCGCCGGCGCCAGCGCGGATCTCCACGATGACGTTGCGCTCATCGTTGGGATCCTTAGGCAGCAGGGCCAGGCGCAGCTGACGGCGGAGCTGCTCGGCGCGCCCCTCCAGCGTGCGCACCTCCTCGCGGGCCAGCTCTGCCAGCTCCGGATCGCGGTCGTCGGCCAGCAGGGCGCGCGCGCCCTCGAGCTCTTCGTTGACGCGCTTGAGCTCACGATAGAGGCGCACGATCTCTTCCAGCGCGGCCTGCTCGCGCGTGTAGCGCGTCAGCCGGTCGCGATCCGCGATCACGTCTGGCCTGGAAAGCAGGTCATTCAGTTGTTCATAGCGCGTCTCGATCTGCGCCAGCTTGTCCCACATGGATGTCCTCCGCCCGGTTCACACTCACCAGGCCCGCGCGATGCGTCGGGTGAGGCGGCCCAGCCGCTCGCGACCGATCACCGCGCCACCACCACGCGATCCGACACCAGCACCCGATCCAGGGCCGCGATGGCCACCTCCACCTGTGACTGGTCCGGCTCCCGCGTGGTCAGGGCCTGAAGGGCCAGCCCCGGGGCAAGCACGACCTGCATCGCTGGATGCGACGCTCGGCGCGCCGCGAAGCGGATCCCTTCGTAGGCGACCGCCGCGATCACGGGGACCAGGGCCACGCGCGAGGCGATCCGCACCGGCAGGGAAGGGCGGCCCAGCAGGCCGAAGACGAAGACGGAGAGCACGACCACGAACAGCAGGAAGCTGGTGCCGCACCGCGGGTGGGCCACGCTGTAGCGCTGCACCCGCTCCGGCAGGAGCGGTTCACCGGCCTCGTAGGCGTTGATGGCCTTGTGCTCGGCCCCGTGGTACTGGAAGACCCGCTGCACGTCCGGCAGCCGGCCGATCAGCCAGACATAGCCGAAGAAGATCCCGATGCGCACCAGGCCTTCGAACACCACGCTCCAGGTGGCCGACGGGAGCCACGGCTCCACCAGGCGAGCGACGAGGAGGGGTGAGACGAAGAAGATGGCGATACCGAAGAGCAGCGCCACGACCATGGTGCCCCACATGGCCCCCCCGCCGAAGGCCTCCTTGGCGGCCCGCTCCGCTGCCGTGAGCCTGCCGTCCGCCCCCTGGGCAGGGGCTTGCCGGTCGGCCACCGGCGGCGCGCCGGCGCCGGCCTCGTCCATCGCCACGTTGGCGGAGAAGACCAGCGCCCGCATGCCGAGCGCCAGGGTGTCCCAGAGCAGCAAGGCGCCTCGGACGAAGGGCCAGCGTGCCCATCGGCTGCGGGCAAAGCTGCGCCGCAAGGGCTCTTCATGGACCACCACTGAGCCCTGCGGATGCCGGACGGCGACGGCCATCGTCGTCCGGCCGCGCATCATCACCCCTTCGATGACCGCCTGCCCGCCGTAGTAGAACACTTCGCTCATCGCCCGATCCCCCGTCGATCGCGCCGGCCCCAGGCCGGCCCGCAAGCATGAAGAAAGGCAGTCCGCATCAGGCGAACTGCCCGCTCCAGAAGGCGTCACCGGCAGCTAGCGGCCGGCGGTAGGACGGATGCCGAAGCGACGCTGGAAGCGCTCCACCTGCCCCGCCGTGTCCACGATGCGCTGCTGGCCCGTGTAGAACGGGTGGCATTTGGAGCAGACCTCCACGTGCAACTGCGGCTTGGTGGAACCGGTGGTGAACGTGTTCCCGCAGGCGCAGGTCACCACCGCGTTCGGATAGTAGGTCGGATGGATGTCGGGCTTCACCGTGCTGGCCTTTCATTCGATTCTACCAGGGACAGCGCCTCTTCCAGCGTGGGAATACCCGCTCGGCCCCCCAGGGCACGGCACTTCAGGCTGGCCGCCGCCGACGCCAGCGCCAGGGACCGGCGTAGGTCCCACCCGCGGGCGCGGCCGTACAGGAAGGCGCCGTGAAAGACGTCACCCGCGCCGGTCGTGTCCAGGGGGCGTACTGGATAGGCCGGCAGGTGGAACTGGCCGTCGGAGGTGGCGCACCAGCTCCCGTGCTCGCCCTCGGTGACGACGACCACCGGTGGCCCCAGCTGCCTCAGCCGCACCGCCGCGTCCAGCAGGCGCTCGCCGGCCAGCACCACCACCTCGCCGGCCGGATGGTACACGGGGGCGCCGGCGGGAGAGGCGCTTGGCGCCAGGGCCGCCGGTGCGCGGTACGGATGGCCGTGTGGCGCCGATGGCGAGGGCGGCGTGGCCTGGGTGGCCGACAGGGCGGCGAAGTCCCGCGCGGCCCGCCCCACGTCGCGTCCCTCCTGGTGCGCGACGAACTCGCTGGCGAAGAACCGTGATACGATGAGGTAGTCGAGGTACGGCAGCAGGCCGAATATGGACGGATGGAAGTGCGTGCCGTCGAAGCAGACCTCCCGTCCGGCCGCCTTGGCCCAGGCGGCGGCCTGGACGGCGGCCGGCCCGGCGTCACTCAGGTGCAGGATCCTGCCCCGGGTCAGGTAGTCGCGGTCGAGCTCGCGAGGCGCCAGGTCCGGCACGGTGCCGCGCTGCGACAGGAAGGCGCGGGCCCCGCTGGCGCGGTCGACGAGCACCACGGTCAGGTGCGAGGTGGCGCCGGCCTGCACCAGCAGGCGTGAGACGTCGACGCCGTAGCGCCGGAAGTCGGCCACGATCTCCTGGCCAATGGCGTCGTCCCCGACCTTGCCAACGAAGCCGGCCCGCCCGCCGAGCCTGGCCACGGCCACCATGGCCGTGGCCACCATCCCGCCGCCCTGGCGCTCGCGCCGCAGGATGGTGGCCCGCCCTTCGGGGGGCGGGATCTCGGTCAGCAGCAGCAGGTCGTCCAGGCAGCAATACCCCAGACCGACGACGTCAAAGTTCACGCTGCCAGGATAATAGACTGAGTGCCGGAACAAGCCGTGGACCAAGATGTGGCCAAGGCTTCCGGCTGATCACGGGGAAGGAGCGGTTCCTGATGGCTGAACCGAGGGTGCTCGATCCGCTGGCGCCGCAGCGCCTGGGCGGGCAGGCGCCGGACCTGCTGGCGGTAGATGAGGCGCTGGAGCGCATCACGGCCGCCTTTGCGCCACTGGAGGAGTACGAGCGGGTACCGATCCTGGATGCCCTGGGGCGCGTGCTCGTGGAGGACGTGCCGGCGGACATCGACATCCCGCCGTTCGACAACACGGCGATGGATGGCTACGCGGTGCGGGCCGAGGACGTGGCTTCGGCCACGCCGGAACGGCCGGTGGCGCTGCGCGTGGTCGGGCAGATCGCTGCCGGCGCGGGGGCCCCGCGCCCGCTCGGTCACGGCGAGGCGTACCGCATCCTGACCGGCGCGCCGCTGCCGCCGGGGGCAGACGCGGTGGTGCCATACGAGTACACCGACGGGCACGGCTTTGGCGGCTGGTCGGCCGGGGCCGGCGAGGTCGCCGGCGCGCAGGAACGGGAGGTGCGCGTCTTCCGTGCCGTGGCACGGGGCGACAACGTGCGCTACGCGGGTGAAGACCAGCGCAAAGGGGAGGTCATGCTGCGCGCCGGCACGGTGGTGCGTCCGGCGGAGGTGGGCGCGCTGGCCTCGCTCGGTCGGAGCCTGGTGTGGGTCTACCGCCGGCCGAGGGTGGCCGTGCTCTCCACCGGCGACGAGGTGGTCCCGATCGACCGGCCGCTGGGGCCCGGCCAGATCCGCGACGCCAACAGCCACGCCCTGGCGGCCCTGATCCGCCACTACGGCGGAGAGCCGATCTTGCTCGGCATCGCGCCCGACCGGCCCGAGGCCGTGCGGCAGGGGCTGCTGGCGGGGCTAGAGCGTGGCGCCGACCTTCTGCTCACGACGGGGGGCGTCTCCCTGGGGAGTCTGGACGTGGTCAAGCAGGTGCTGCGGGACGAGGGCGAGATCGCCTTCTGGTCGATCGACATGCGCCCGGGCAAGCCGCTGGTCTTTGGCCGGCTGCGGGGGGTGCCGATCATGGGGCTACCCGGCAACCCCGTCTCGGCGATGGTGACCTTCGAGCTGTTCGCCCGTCCGGCGATGCTGCGCCTGGCCGGCCACCGGCGGCTGCGCAAGGTGGAGGTGATGGCCACTGCCGTGCAGCCGATCTCCAATCGGAGCGGGCGCGAGCACTTCATGCGAGGCATCGTCTCCCGCCGGCCGGGTGAGGGCGGCGAGCCGGAGTGGGTCGTCCGTCTCACCGGCGAGCAAGGCTCGAACATCCTCACGTCGATGGTCAAGGCCAACGCCCTCGTGCGTCTGCCCAAGTCCAAGACCCACGTGGAGGCCGGCGAGCGGGTGCGGGTGCTCATGCTGGACTGGCCGCCGCTCGAGTAGACGTGGCCCCGCCACCACTGGAGCCGACGGTGCCCAAAGCCGGACGCATCAGGCCGGCGATGGACAATCGCCGCTAGCCTAGATCTTTCATGAGCGGAGCGCTCACCGCCGCCCGCTTTGCGGGCCCCTGCTCTCCCAAAGTGAAGAGGGGACGCTTCGCCGGTCAGGATTACTCCAGGCTAGTGGGTCGTTTGCCATGCCCATTGCCATTCCACCAGGGGAGCCAATGCCCATAGCCAAGGCGAGTGACCCACTAGCCGTCTGCGCCGCGGTGGGGGCGGTTACGGTCGGCGGCCCAGCGGAGCGACGAAGAGGGTGGCGGCGGCGCTGGCCTCCAGGCGCAATTCGTCACCGCGCTCCGTCTGCGCCGTCACCGCACCCGACAGCCGGTCCACTCCCAGGATAGTGAGTCTGGTGCCTGGCTGGACCCCGTGGCGGTCCAGGTACTCCAGCAGGTCGTGATCGGCCTCGCCCTCCTCGGTGATGCGCTTGACGACCACGGTCTCCCCTGGACCTACCTGGACGAGATAGACGCCGGCATGGTCGATCTCCGCGTTGCCGGGGATGGGATTGCCGTGCGGGCAGAGCGCCGGCCGGCCGAGCGCCTCGTCCAGGCGGTCGAGGAGCGGTGCGGTGAAGCCGGGCTCAAAGCGCTCCGCGGCGGCGTGGGCTTCCGCCGGGCCCAGGCGCAGCGCCTGGTGGAGCCAGCATTCGATCAGGCGGTGCTTGCGGGTAGCGGCCTCACCGACGCGCCGGCCTGCGTCCGTGAGGACGATCTGCTTGCGGTCGCCCAAGTTTTCCAGGCGGACAAAGCCCTGGCGGCGCAGGCGCTGCAGGGTCTGGGTCACCGATGGGGGCGAGACCCGCAGGTGGCGGGCGAGCTGGGCGCCGATCACGGTCCGGCGCTCGGCGGTCAGGGCATAGATCGCCGCCAGATAATGCTCGACGGCGGGGGTGAGCGGCAGCGCGGCCGTCGGCGGGCCGGCATCCGGCGGGGATGGGCGGGGTCTTGCGCCCACCTGGGCGGCCCCGCGTCGCGTGGCGCTACTGGCTGTCTGTGGTACAGCCACTGTCAGGGCGGCCATCCGGAACCTCCAAGTGACATTTAGAACTGTTCTAATTCTAGTGGCGTTGGCAGGGGAGCGCCACTGGCGTCCCCGCCCCGTGGCCCCCCCGACGCGGAGACACAGGGACACGGAGGCGCGGGGAGAGGCTTCATCCCCTTCGGCCGGGGCCGCGCCGCACCCCTGCCCCACTCGGCCCCATCGTGCGGCTGGGCCCCGCCGCCCCCGCTCCGACGCGGAGAGGGGGACGAGGGGCACGGGGAGAGCACATCATCGGCGGCGGGGCGGCTCCTGCTCTGGCACGTCGCTCCGAGGTGCCGAGGTGCGGGGATCCCTTGGCCGAGCGCCTACTGCCCGCGGGCGGCGCGGCAGGTGGGACAGACCCCTACCAGCTCCACGCGCACCTCCGTCACCAGGTAGCCGGGCGGCGTGCACTCGGTGAGATGGGCGCCGGCCACGTCGGCCGGCACGTCGTCCAGGCGCCCGCAGGCGGTACAGCGGAAGTGGTGATGGGGGAGGTCGTTGGCATCGTAGCGAGTACGGCCGGATGGGTCTTCGATGGCGCGCACCAGCCGGGCCCGCTCCAGCACGTGCAAGGTGTTGTAGACGGTGGCCAGCGAGATGTCGGGGACGCGCTCCCGCACCAGCTGGGCCAGCGTCTCGACGTCCGGATGCTCCACGCTTGCCCGTAGCGTCTGGTAGATAAGGCGCCGGTGGGGGGTGACCCGCGCCCCTAGGTGGCGGAGCCGGCGCGCCAGGACGTCATCGTTCGGGGAACCGGCCATGCTGGCTCTCCCCGAATTCTAGCCGCTGCCCCCGGCGGAAGGGGGTGAAGTCTGCTCCCCTCTCGTCTCGTCGTCTCGCGCGTGCGGGAGAGGGGCGGCAAGCCAAGCCGCACGGTGGGGCCAAGTGGGGCAGGGGTGCGGCGCGGCCCCGACCGAAGGAGATGAAGGCTCTCCCCGCGCCTCCGTGTCCCCGCGCCTCCGTGTCCCCGCGTCGGCGCGGGGGGCGAGGGGGTGTACACCCATGGCGCCAGCGTTGGTTGCCGCCGGCCATGAGTTAGGTTATCCTCATCAAGGACGTGAGGATCGTCTAAGAGCGGTCACGCTGCTCGCGCTGGCGCGGGCGGCGAGCCAAACGGGCCACTGGGCCGAACCAACTGGACAGGTTAACGGGCCAGATGGGCCAGAAAAAAGTCCAAACGGGCCGAACAGGCCAACGGGGCAAGCAGGCTGAACGGGCCAAGGAAGCCTTACAAGAGGAACCGACGGGTCGATGTACGTGTGCCTGTGTAAGGGGCTGACCGAGGCGGACGTGGGCCGCGCCGCGGCCGCCCTTCCGCCCGGGCGGATGACGGCGGAGGCCTTGATTGATGCCCTTGGCCTGGACGACTCGAACACCTGCGGGCGATGCGCGCGGCACGCCGACGACCTGATGGGGATCGCGCTGCGGGCGTGCGCCCGCCCCTCGTGCGGCATCGTGAAGGCCTTGCTGAGCGCTGCCGGCGCCCCCGAGCAGGTGCCGCTCCCTCCTTCCCTCTGACCCACCGACGGTAGGGATGGCGATACGATTTTGCTCTTCGTCTGGCGGGCCCTGCTTCTTCCGTCTGACTAGCCGGCCATCTCTGGCTCTCCGTCGCTTCGCCGGTGCGGAGCAGGACCGACGCGCATCGAAGGAGCGGCTGCGTGAAGCTGCCAGCGCAAGGCGGATACGGAAGGTTCATCGCCGGCGCAGCGTCCCCACTTCACGAGCCGTCCGTTACGCCTACATGAGCGGCCAGCAGTGCTCTGACCCTTCCGCTCCTGGTTCAGGCGCCAGATGACTGCTGGCCGCGCAATCAGCAGTGACCTGGCTGGCGGGGCAGAGCCGTCCCTGCGCCCCGGGCTGTCCTGTCTCCGGCACGTGAGCGCGAGCAGGAGCAGCAGGGGAAGGGAGAACCGTCCCTGCGCCCCGGGCTGTCCTGCATCCAGCGGGAACGGGGAATGGCACCGCTCGTGCATAATCGAGAGAGGCGACGCTGGAGCGAGATCGAGTTCAAAGTTCAAGGTTCAACGTTCAAGGGGCGAAGCCGGGGAGCCTGGGAGTTCCAGGCTGGCCTGGGTAGATATCCTGCCCTGCGGGGCGGGCGACAAGGGGCACGTAGATGAAAGCCAAAGAAGGGGTCATCGACTACCTCAACCAGATGCTCACGATTGAGCTCACGGCGATCAATCAGTACTTCGTCCAGGCGGCGATGATCAACAACTGGGGCTATGAGCGCCTGGGGGCCCGCATTCGGGACCTGAGCCTGGACGAGATGCGTGACGCCGAGCGCCTGATCAATCACATCCTGTATCTGGAAGGCGTGCCGAACATGCAGCGTCTGGGCCAGGTGCGCGTCGGCGAGAACGTTCGGGAATGCCTGGAAGCGGACCTGGAGTCGGAGTACAACGCGGTGCGGACCCTGGCCGCGGCCATTGCGCACTGCACCCAGGTGGGCGACTACACGACGCGCAACATCTTCGAGGAGATGATCCGCGAAGAAGAGCAGCACATCGACTGGTTTGAGACGCAGCTGGAGACGATCAGGCAGGTGGGCCTGGAGAACTATCTGACCCAGCAGATCCACAAGGACGGCTGATCCCTACCGGCCACTCGCCCATCACCCGCCCAACGGCCGGTGCGGGCCGCGCCGCCTGGCCCCCCGCGCCGACGCGGAGACACGGGGACGCAGGGAGAGGGTATTGCTCGCGGCGGCCCCTATCCCAGCGGTAGAGAGATGCGGCGACGGCGGCGTGGTCGGGGAGGTGCGATGGCCGTGCCCTGGCGGGCTGCGGAGGTGCGGCGCGTCCCTGGCCGGGACGGGTGCTGCTCCGGCGCGTTTTGGTAGAGTTTTCCAGGCGTGGTGCAACCGATTTGACGACGTGGGTGGATGGGAAGCAGGGAGGTGAATGGATGCCGTTAGAGAAGACCGAGAAGGCGCGGATCATCACTGAGTTCCAAACACACGGGTCGGATACTGGCTCACCCGAGGTTCAGGTAGCGCTGCTGACGACCCGGATCAAGGAGCTGACCGAGCATCTGAAGGTCCACCGCCATGACAAGGCGTCGCGGCGTGGCCTGCAGCTCATGGTCGGTCAGCGTCGCCGCTTGCTGCGCTACCTGAGCCGGATCGATCTCAATCGATATCAGCAGCTCGTGTCGCGGCTGGGGCTCCGTGCCACAGCGCACCGGTAAGACCCGCCGCGAGCACGTGTGGGGCGAGTGCTGCCGCTTCGCCGGTTGTTAGTTATGACGTGAACACCGTGCCAGCGCTCAGAGGCTACGGCCAGCCGGCCAGTCGGGCGCGGGGTGCCCGCGCAGCAGACCGCAGGCTGAGGCTGCCAGCAGGGCCGGCCCGGTGCAGGGCTGGTCTGGCACGGTGGATACGTGATAGCTAACAGACCGGCGCAGCAGGACCGCCCCTCGTCCGCCAAGGGCGGACTCGGGAGGAATACCATATGGCAACAACAGCTACGCCGGTCACTACAGGCCAGCCGGGCTCAGGTGACGGCCGCGCCGGCGGCCGCACGGGCGCGCCGGTCGTGGACCTGAGCGCGGTAAAGATGCTGCTCGGCACCCCCTATGGCCCCGTAGTGCGTAAGGAGCTTGAGTTCGCCGGGCGCAAGCTCATCATCGAAACGGGGCGGCTGGCCGGCCAGGCCAACGGCGCGGTGACCGTGCAGTTCGGCGAGACGGTGGTGCTGGTCACGGCGGTAATGTCCAAGACCATCCGCGAAGGGCTGGACTTTTTCCCGCTGATGGTCAACTACGAAGAGCGCCTGTACGCGGCGGGGAAGATCCCCGGGCACTACTTCCGGCGTGAAGGGCGCGCCCGCGACGAGGCCATCCTCAACGGGCGCCTAGTGGACCGGCCCATCCGCCCACTCTTCCCCAAGGGGATGCGCAACGACGTCCAGGTGATCGTCACCACCCTCTCGTTCGACCAGCAGAACGATCCGGCGGTGCTCGGCATCCTGGGCGCCTCCTGTGCGCTCCACATCTCCGACATCCCCTGGAGCGGCCCGATCGGTGGCGTGCGGATGGGCTACGTGGACGGCCAGCTGGTGGTCAACCCCACCGAGGACCAGCGGGAGCGAAGCGACCTCGATCTGGTGGTGGCGGCTACGGCGGAGGCGGTGATGATGGTGGAGGCAGGCGCCAACCGCGTCCCCGAGCAGATCGTGCTGGAGGCGATTGCGCGGGCGCACGAGGAGATCCGGACCCTCTGCCGCGTCCAGGAGGAGCTGCGAAAGGAGTGTGGCAAGCCCAAGCGAGAGTTCGTCCCGCCGGCGCTTGACCCGGAGGTGGAGGACGCCGTCGACGCGGAGCTGGGGGACCGGCTGGCCGCCGTGCTCAACCAGGCCGACAAGTCCACCCGCGAGGCGGGGCTGGAGGCCCTGACCAACGAGATTGTGGCCAAGCTCTCCGATCGGTTCGAGCCGACGCAGATCGTCTCCGCGGTGGAGAGCCGGATCAAGGATGCGGTGCGCAAGCAGATCCTGACCGAGGACCTGCGCCCGGACGGGCGCGACTCGAAGACGCTGCGCCCCATCACCTGTGAGGTCGGCATCCTGCCTCGGACCCACGGGTCGGCCTTGTTCACCCGCGGCCAGACCCAGGCGCTGTCCATCGCCACCCTGGGCCCGCCGGCCGACGCCCAGCGGATCGAAACCCTGGAGTGGGAAGACGAGCTCAAGCGCTACATGCACCACTACAACTTCCCGCCCTACAGCACCGGCGAGGTGCGGCCCCTGCGAGGCCCGGGCAACCGCGAGATCGGCCACGGGCACCTGGCGGAGCGGGCCCTGGTGCCGGTACTGCCGTCGGAGGAGGAGTTCCCGTACACGATGCGGGTGGTCTCCGAGATCGTTTCCTCCAACGGCTCGACGTCGATGGCCTCCGTCTGCGGCAGCACGCTGGCCCTGATGGACGCTGGCGTCCCGATCAAGGCGCCGGTGGCCGGCGTGGCCATGGGACTGGTGCTCGGGACGGGCGAGCAGGAGGGGAAGCACGCCATCCTGACCGACATCCAGGGCATGGAGGACCACCTCGGCGACATGGACTTCAAGGTCGCCGGCACGGCGGACGGTATCACGGCCCTGCAGATGGACATCAAGGTCAAGGGCATCACCATCGACATCATGCGGGAGGCCCTGGAGCAGGCGCGCCAGGCGCGGCTCTTCATCCTCCAGAAGATGCGGGAGGTGATCGCCGAGCCGCGGCCGGCCCTGAGCGTCTATGCGCCGAAGATGATCACTGTTCGCATCCCGGTGGACAAGATCGGGGCGGTGATCGGCCCAGGCGGCAAGACGATCCGGAAGATCCAGGACGACACGGGGACCGAGATCGAAATCGACGACACCGGCATCGTGACCATCAGCTCGCCGTCCGGCGATGGCGCGGAGCGGGCGGCGCAGATCATCCGGTCGATGACCGAAGAGGTGGAGGTCGGGAAGATCTACCTGGGCAAGATCACGCGCCTGATGAACTTCGGCGCCTTCGCCGAGATCCTGCCGGGCAAGGAAGGGCTGATCCACATCTCCGAGCTGGCCGAGCACCGCGTCAACCGCGTGGAAGACGTGGTGGACGTGGGGGACGAGGTGATGGTGATGGTGACCGAGATCGACCCGCAGGGGCGGGTCAACCTCTCACGCCGGGCGGTGATCGAGGGCCAGGCGCCGGCGGAGGCCGCGGCGCGCGTGCGGGAGGCCCGCGCTGGCCCGCCCGG
>DAOTTI010000242.1:0-20275 GCA_034437795.1 Chloroflexota bacterium
AGATCATCTCCACCGGGGACGCCGACCCCAGCAGTGCGGCGTGGCAGGCGCGTGTCGCCGCCATTCGTGCCAAGTATCCGGCGCTCACAATCGAGGCGACGGTCGCGCCGTTCGGCAGCGGCGGGCAGGCCTACGATGAGAAGGTGATCTCGCTCGCCGCCGCGGGGACCGTGCCCGACATCACCTGGGTTGACGGCACGCGGCTCTCGAACTTCTACCCGCGGGGCATCCTGCGCGAGCTGGACCCCTACCTGGCGCGCTCCAGGTTCGACAAGAGCAACTACGTGAAGGCGGCCTGGGTAGCCGACGAGCGCAATGGCAGGACGATCGCCCTGCCATACCGGTCGCAGCCATACCCGTTCTACGTCAATCGGGACCTCTACGCCCGCGTTGGGGTCAGGCCGCCGTCGACGGAGTGGACGTGGGAGACGCTCATTGAGCACGGGCGGCGCCTGACGGCGCCCGACGGCACGCAATGGGGCATCAACGAGCTGGCCTCGACGGTGAGCCGCTACTCGATGTTCATCTGGGCTGCGGGGGGCGACTTCTTCGATAAGGGCTACACGCGCTGCCTGCTGGACCAGCCGCCGGCCATTGAAGGGCTCCAGTTCATTGCCGACCTGATCCACCGACACCGCGCGCACGTCCCGCCGGGGGTCCAGGGCGTCTCCTTCGCGGCCGGCAACGTGGCCATCACCAGTACGGGGGCCGGGCGCCTGCCGGCGACGCCCTACCAGTTCCAGTGGGGCTTCGCCACGATGCCCAGGGGCCCGAAGGGGGCCGACGTCTGCCTGATCACCCAGGATTGGGCCATGTTCAAGGGAGCCAAGAACCCAGAGGGGGCCTGGCGGGTGATCGAGTGGCTGGTCGGGGACGAGAGCCAGAAGATGCTCACCGACGAGGATGCCCTACCGGCCAACCTGCGCGTGGCGCGGCAGTCCGCCTTCAGCCGGCTGCACCAGGAGAGCCGCCAGGCCATCCTGCGCACGCTCGATACGGGGCGCAACCTGCCCTATGACGCTCCCCTGTGGGGGGAGGTCCGGCCTATGTGGGAGAATGAGCTGGCGCGGCTGTGGCGAGGAGAGGTCACCGCCCGTGAACTGATGCAGCGGGTGATCCCCCAGGTGAATGAGCGCCTGAAGCAGGCGCCACGCTCGCCCTGATTTTTCCCATCAGCGCAGCCCTCACCCTCTCCCATACGGTGAGTGGCCTGGCCACCGCGCGGAGCCCGCTCCACACAGGGAGCGGGAACTCTTCCGAAAAGGAGCCCTGACCCTATCCCTCTCCCGCAGGGAGCAGGGACTTATCGCTGTCGGGCAGGATCCAGGCGAGGGCCGAGCTTACTGCGGGTTGTTCTTGAGGAACTCGTTCACGCTGGCGGCGATCCGTTTGGCGACGCTGGCGGCGGCCTCTTCGTTGCGCCAGATCTTGTTCAGCTCCGGATTGATCAGCTCACCGTGGATCTTGGCCTGGTCAACGGAGAGCAGGCGCACGAAGCTGTGCTTGCCGCCCTCCAGCATATCGAACATCGCCGTGGGGGTCTCCAGCGTGGGGATCGAGCGGTGGGTCTCCTGGACGACCTTCCGCGGCTCGGCGTGGAAGAACAGCGCGTAGCCGTCGGTGGCGTGCTCCAGCCCGCCTTCGGGCCCCTGGCGGAACTTCACCCACTCCCAGGCGGCAGGGATGGCCTTCGAATCCTTGGCAATGGCGGGGCCGGAGGTGGCGTAGTCGTTGGCGTAGGTCTTCCTTCTGGGGTAGGGGACCATGCCCCACTTGAAGTCCTTGATGCCCTTATAGACCCCCACGCCGGTGGTCCAGCGAGCCATCATCGCCACCTTGCCGGCGACGAAGGCGTTGGTGTCGTTGTCGCCGACCTCGCGGGTGAAGTCCACCGGCACGAGCTTGAACTTGTGGCGGAGGTCCTGCAGGAAGGTGAGGCCGTCGATGGAGCCCGGGTCGTCGTAGAGGCAGCGCCGGGGCGCCTTCACGTCATCGAACTCCTTGCCGCCGGCAGCGTTCATCCACAGCCGGTGCAGGCCGGCGGCGGCCCCGGTCACGCCCGAAGCGCGGGCGATGGTGCTGAGAGACTCGGCGAAGGCCTCCCAGGTCCACTTGTCTTCCTTCCAGAGTTCAAAGGGGGTCTTGAGGCCATTGCGGCGGAACAGGTCGGCGTTGTAGTAGTAGAGGTTGGGACCAGCCTCGCCCGGCAGGCCAAGCACCTGGTCCTTATAGCTCATGATGTCCAGCGCCTGCCTGGTGAGAGGCGAGCGCTCGTAGAAGGCCAGCGTGATCGTCCGCTCGCCCTTGAGGAACTGCTTGAGGTCGACGAGGACGTTGCGCTTGCCCCAGTCCTGGACCACCTGCATGTCGAGGACGTGCACGTCCGGGGGCGCCCCGCCAGCGAAGGCGGCGGAGATCTTGTCCTGGAAGCCGGTGGCCTGGAGCACGACCTCCACCTCCACGTTGGGGAACTTCTGCTGGAACTTATCCGCCGTGCGCCGCTCGCGGTCGTAGTACTCCTGGGTGCCCCAGTGCCAGTAGCTGATCTTGTAGCGCTGCTGCGCGCTGAATCGCGGCCCCTGGCCACCCGGGCCAGCGGCCGGTCCGCCTGGCCCGCAGGCGGCGCCGGCCAACGGTCCCGCCGCGCCGGCAGTAACGGCGGCGCTTAACCGCAAGGCCAGCCGCCGGGAGATGCTGGTGCCGACCGCTACACGGCGGCGGTTGCGCTCCCAGGTGCTGGTGGCAGGGTCCGGCCATTGAGAGATTCTCGTATCCACCGCTACGCCTCCTTTACGCCTCCTTGTGCTCGTGACGAGCCGTCGGGTCTACAGGGATGGTTATAGAGCGTAGACGGCGCTGGAGCAAGCCGGTCACGGGGCCGGCTCTACGCGGGCCGCACGGTCAGGTGCTCTTGGAGCTAGAAGCAGACGCCGAAGCGACCAGCGCCGCGCGGGATGAGGGTTCCGCTCCCGAAGAACGCGGGCGAGGTGCGAGGTGGAACCGCGTCAGCAGTGCCGGCGAGCGGTCGTGGCCGGTGATCGGGCCTGGGCGCGATCGATTATGGGTGATCCGGAGGCACGGGCAGGTCACGCCACCCGGGGAAGTGGGTCGTCAGCAGGCCTTCGAAGTAGGCCAGGTGCTCCTCCATCGCCGCGGCGGCCGCGTCGGGATCACGAGCGGCGACGGCCTCGTAGATGCGGCGGTGATCGCGCGCGCCCCGCTCGGTCGGACCGCCCGGCAGGGGCATGTCGGCGCGGGCGCGGTCCATCAAGGCCATGACCGGCTCGGTCAGCGCGGCCAGGAGGGGGTTATGCGCCGCACGGGCCAGCGCCAGGTGGAACTGCTGGCCGGTGCGGCGCATGACGCCGGGGGTGCGCCAATCACGTTCCATTCGCTCCAGCGGCTCGCGCATGGTGGCGAGGTCGTCCGCGGTCGCGCGCTGCGCGGCCAGCCGTGCGGCCGCGGTACCCAGAATATGCCGCATCTCCATCACATGGCCGACCGTGCCGCCCTCCAGGTGGAGCACTGAGTCCAGCGAGGCGGCTACGGCCTCCGTGGAGCGCTCTGCAACGAACAGGCCCCGCCCAATGCTGCTGCGCACCAGGCCTTTCTGATTGAGGCGCTTGACGGCCTCACGCACCGCCGTGCGGCTGATGCCGAGCAGCTCTGAGAACTCGCGCTCAGATGGCAGTCGGTCGCCGGGCCGGAAGCCGCCGCGGCGGATGTAGTCCTCCAAGCGGGCCACGACGCTGGCCTCAGAAGGGAGCGGAGCTGCCACAGGGAGCATTATCTGCCTTCCACGTTCTGGACCTCAAGCGGCTCTGCGCGGGCCAGGCGCGCGGCGTAGTGCGCCAGCACCGCTCGGCGGACGACGGCCATTGTCTGCTCCTGGTACCGGCGCACGAGTGCCTGCGCCTGCTCCACGCGCCGCACCGCGCGATCATAATCGGCCCGTACTACCAGCATCGCGTCCACCATCTGCTCGATGGGTACGGCATCCTGATCGAAGAGCCAGTCTTGCAGGCCGAGGTCACGCATCATCCATTGCTTGAGGCCGGCCTGGGCGAAGTGAGGGTGCAGCGAGGGGGTGCCGGCGCCGAGCGCCAGGATGACGGAGTGCATCTCGGCACTCACCACCAGCCGCGCGCGGGCATACACGGCTCGTGCCTGGTCCGGCATCCAATAGTCGGGGTGGTAGGACACCAGCGCCCGCACATCATCTGGAAGTGGGTCATAGACCATGGCACGGTGGCTGGCCAGCAGGCGCGCCACCTCAGGGACGATGACGACCGGCTCGCCGGTGCGACGCACCCACTCCGTGATCAGCCGGCGCGTCTGAGCGGCGTGCACGTGCTCGCGGCCGTCGGCGCGGAAGCGGTTCACGTCCAGGCGCGGCACGACGGCCAGAAAGCGGCCGGGAGGCAGGTCGTACCGGCGCATGAAGTCAGCGGCGTAGGCGTCGTCATGCAGATCAAAGGCGAAGGTGCTATCTGGAGCAAAGCCCATCTCCGAGCAACGAACGCCGCGCTGCCGGAGCAGGCGCAAGGACTCAGCATCGCGGGCATACACGAAGGCAGCCCCGCCGAGCACGTCACGATAGAGGATGTCGGCGTGGGGCTCGATCCGATCGAAGGAGTGGCCGTAGACGCCGTAGGGGACGCCGAGCTCGCGAGCCTTGATGAAGGCCAGCAGGCGGGGCAGGTAACGGTCCCACTCAAGCCCGTAGTAGCCGTAGGAGAGCGTCATGCCGGAATTCAGCACAAGCAGATCGGCTCCCGCGAAGGCGGCCTCCATCTCGGGCGAGAGGGGCACGCCGGGCTTGAACTCCATCGGCAGCAGGTCGAAGTCGCCCACCTGTGCGGGAAAGCGTCGTAGGTAGGCGCGCAACTCCTCGGGGTAGGACGCCGCCAGCACCGTGACGCGGGCTTCGGGGACGTAGCGCCGGACCAGGCGTAAGAAGCCCGGGGTAATGGCCACGTCGCCAATGTTGTAGAGGTTCCAGCCGCTGATGAGCAGGATCGACGGGCCACGACGGGCGCCGGTGCGGCGGGCGGTGGTGGGGGCACAGGGGAGAGCCACCACTCCACTCCTACCTCGCGCCCAGCAGGGCGTTCACCTGCGGGGCAATAGCCTGGAGCACCGTGCGAGCGTCCTTCTCACCCTCCCAGACGGGAGCGAGCTCCCTCGTCACCAGCGACTGGATCTGGCTGAAGGTGGGGATGTACGGGTCCTGCACCAGCGTGTCCTGCTCGAGCGCCTCCAGGAAGACCCTGCGGTTGACTGGGGGCGCCGGTGGCGGCGGGTTGAGGAACTCGGGGCTTCTGGCGGCGTCCTTGAGGGCGGGGAAGACGGCACCGTCGTTGGCCATGAAGAGGTGGGCCTCCTTCGTGGAGAGGAACTTCAGCCAATCCCACCCGAGGGGCTTGTTTTGAGACTGGGCCAGCAGCCCGTACGCGCCGATGACGTTCCGGTTGATCCGTCCTCTCGGTCCCCTGGGCACCGGTGCAACATCGAAGGCGAACTGGCCCCTGGAGGCGATGGAGATGCTCTCGATGGTGGGAAAGATGTCCCACTTGATGCCCACCTTGCCCTGGGTGAAGGGGCGGGTCGCAACCTGGCTGCGCCGGACGGCCACACCGTGGCGCAGCGCCAGGTCCGCGATCCACTGGATGGCGGCGACGCCTGCCGGCTGGTCCAGCGTGTATCGCTTCCAGTCTTTATCGAGGAGGTCGCCACCCATGGAACGCACGGTCATCCACAGGGAGATCGGTTCATAGGGGGCCTCCACGCCTGACTCGTCAGGGCCGGTGAGCTTCCTGGCCGTCTCCAGCAGCGTCTCCCAGGTCCACGTCCCGTCCGGTGCCTTCACCCCGCGGCGGGCGAAGAGGTCCTTGTTGTAGAAGAGCACGGCGGGGTTCGGATGGAGCGGGATGGCGAAGAGGTGCTGCCTGCCGTTGACGGTCCAGCGCGCCAGCTCGACGGTCTTCTCAAAGAAGCGCCGCATGTCGAGCCCGTCGCGCGCCACGAGCTGGTCCAGCGGTTCGAGCAGGCCGCGCTCGGCGAACTCGACGAGATTATAGCCGGCAACGAACGTCGTCTCCGGCGGCGTTCCGGCGGCAGCCATGGCAATAAGCTTGGTGGGGTGGGACTCGCCCTGAGGGGTAAAGAGGATCTCGATCTGCGCGCGGGGATTGCGCTGCTGGTACATGGCCGCGAGCTTCTTATACTGCTCGACGCGGGGGCCGGGGGCCTGATGCACCAGATAGGCGGCCTGCCCCTGCGGGGCGGCGCCGGTGGCCTCCCCTTCGCGCCTGCGGGCGCCGCCGCAGGCTGCGGCGAGCGCCGCGATCACGCCGGCACCGCCGGCCACGACCAGCATCCGGCGCGTCGGGCGCGCGCCCTGGGCGCCGGCAGTATCCCTGCCGGCGTCTCGCCCGATGACGCTCAAGCTCTTCACTAGCTCTCCTCCACGGATCGATGTGACTGGTAGTATAGGTCGTACAATAGTCGCCGTCAACCGGGCCGGTGTGTCGGTGACGCGCGTGCCGGCACAGGCGCGAGGTGGTGAAGCCGTGGCGATGGGCTAACTGAGCAGCCAGAAGTCTCTTGACGGCTGTACCAGGAAGAGAACTGTCAACGAACTTCTGGCTGCCCACGTAGAATTGGGTTCGGCGAACGGCCATCGCCTCCGTCAGGGGCGGATGACCACGCAGAGCAGGCATGGAGCAAATGGGACTATGGGTGTGATCCTGAGCCAGACGACGGGTGAGATGGCGAGCGAGACGAGGAGCACGCCGGTGCGCCAGAGGAGGGGCGAGATGATGAGCAAGACGATGAGCAAGACGGTGAGTAAGAGGGACGGCGCCGCGGCGGGCGCGATCCGCCGCCGGCTGGGACGCCGCGCGGCGCTGCTCGGTGCCGCCCTGGGTGGGGCCATGGCCATCGCCTGCGGGCGAAGTGGCGCGCCCAGCCAGGGCAGCGCGGCCGGCGGGCAGCCGGCGCCTCTCACGTTTCTGAGCCGCGATGCGGGGAGTGACCTGGAGCCCTACAAGCAACGAGTGGAGAAGTTCAACGCCAGGCAGTCGCGGGTGCGCGTGACGCATGAGCTGGCCACCGGCAACTTCCTGCAGAAGTTCCAGACGCTGGTGGCAGCGGGGACGCTCCCTGACGTGACCTACATGCACTCGGAGAACGTCCCCACCTTCGCGCCTGCGGGAGTGCTTGCGTCACTGGACGGCTTCGCGCGCAAGGATCGAGGGGCGCTCGACGGGCTGGTGCCGGCAGCGCTGGAGACGTATCGCTGGAAGGGCGCCATCTTTGGGGTGCCAGATGTGGCCACCAGCCTGGTGATGTACGTCAACCGGTCGCTCTTCACCAGAGCGGGGGTACCGGTGCCCGGCGAGCGGTGGACCTGGGCCGACTACGTCGCCACCGTGCAGCGCCTGACGAACGCCGGACGGGCGGACGGCGTGTTCGGCGCCACCGGCTACGAGGACAACTTTCCGCGCTTCACGGTCCTCTGGCAGAATGACGCCGACATCTTGAGTAGAGATCGCACGCAGGTAACGATTGATCGGCCGGAGGCGATTGAGGCCCTGACCTGGATCGCCGACCAGATGCACCGGTTGCGCGTACATGCGACGCCGGCGGACCGCCAGGGGAAGGGGACGGAGGCCTTCTTCCTGGAAGGGAAGGCGGCCATGCTCCCGAGCATCTCCTCACGGATGGGTATCATCGCCAGGGGCGCCCAGTTCGACGTCGAGGTGGTCCATCTTCCCCAGGGGAAGAGGCGTGTCACGCGCACAGCCTGCGGCGGGACGGCGATGTGCCGGGCCACCAAGCATCCGGAGGCGGCGTGGGAGCTGGAGAAGTTCTTCGCGACTGACGAGTTTCAATGGCTGATCACCAAGGCCGGCGGCATCATCTTCCCCGCGCACAAGAGCGTGGTGCACGCGCCGGAACTGTTCGCCGCCGGGCCATTTCCCAGGTCGCCAAAGGTGACGGTGGACGCGCTGGCCTACGCCAGGACAGAGCCCTACACGCCGCGGTACATCGAGCTGACCGGCGCGATGAACGCCGAGCTCAACAGGATCTGGTCCGGCGAGTCGTCGGTCAAGGACGCGGTCACACGCGCCAGGGCGGCCATGGAGCCTATCCTGGCGGAGGTTGTGGCGCAGATGAAGTAACGGCCGCTGGCGACTAGGGTGTGGCCAGGCGCGTGGCCTGGCGCCTCTAGCAGGTCACTGCGCTTGCTGCTGGCCATCGGCTCGCCTGGAGCGATGGCTAGTGGCATGGGGACTGACCGACTAGCCCTGCGCTGGACGACGAACCGTGACTGAGCAGTTGGCAACCAGGGGTAGCCCGGACCTACGGGCTGCCAACAACGGGAGGTAGGAGAACGGCCGTGGTGGCGATAGCAGCGAGAGCAGCAGCGGAGCAAGCGGGGGAGCGCCGCGAGCGCCGCGCGGCGCCCCAGTACGAGCTGATCGACTGCGACGTGCACCAGTCGATTGGGGATTACACCCAACTGCATCCGTATCTGCCGGTGCAGTGGCGGCGCTACGTGAGCAAGAGCGGGTTTGGCGGGGCGACCAGCGGGATCCTGCGGGGGGCCGGTAGCCTCTATCGGCAGGATGCGCGCCCGCCCGGTGGCGGCGAGCCGGGGAGTGACCCGGCCTGGCTGCGCCAGCAGCTCATCGAGCGCTACCACGTCCGCTACGCCATCCTCAACGGGGGCAACATCCTGGGCCTGGGCACCCTGCCCGATGCCGACTATGCCAGCGCCCTGGCCTCGGCCTACAACGATTGGACCATCGCGACCTGGCTGACCGAGCACAACGCGGACGGGCGCTTCAAGGCGGCGATGCTGGTGGCGCCGCAGGACCCGCAGGGGGCGGCCAGGGAGATTGACCGCGTGGGCGACCACCCGCACATCGTGCAGGTGCTGTTTACCACCGCGACCGGCATACCGCTGGGGCATCGCTGGTTCCATCCGATCTATGAGGCGGCGGAGCGCCACGGGCTGCCGGTGGCGGTGCACCCCGGCGCTGAGGGGCGGGCCATCGCCGGCCAGCCGACGGCAGCGGGATGGATCAGCAAGTACATCGAGTGGCATACCTGCCTGCCCCAGACGGCGATGACGCACGCGGTGAGCCTGGTCTGCCAGGGCGTGTTCGAGAAGTTCCCGCGGCTGAAGGTGGTGCTGGTGGAGTGCGGCCAGAGCTGGCTGGCGCACGTCATGTGGCGCCTGGACAAGAACTACAAGGCCCTGCGGGTGGAGGTGCCCTGGCTCAAGCGCTTGCCCAGCGAGTACCTCAAGGAGCACATCCGGCTGACGACCCAGCCGATCGAGGAGCCGCCCAGCAGGGAGCAGTTTCTCCAGATGCTGGAGATGATCGACGCCCGCCGGACGCTGATGCTCTCGACCGACTACCCGCACTGGGATTTCGACGATCCGATCGCCGCCTTCAAGCACGTGCCGGAGGACATGAAGCGGCGCATCTACTACCAGAACGCGGCCGAGCTCTACGGGCTCTAGACCAGGTTCAAGGTTCACAGTTCAAGGTTTGAGGTTTGAGGTTCGAGGGTAGACGCGAGGCGAGGGCGGTTCAGGTGGCAGTTGCACGGAAGAGGCGCTACGTCGTCGCCCCGGCCGGCGACTTCCCGCCCGGGTCGCGCCGGATCATGCGGGTGGATGGGCGCGAGATCGGGGTCTTTCACACGCCGGTAGGGCTGTTCGCCGTACGCAACTCCTGCCCGCACCAGGCGGCGCCCCTGTGCCAGGGGCAGGTCACGGGGACGCTGCTGCCGTCGGCGCCCGGCGAATATTGCTGGGGGCTGGACGGCCGCATCTTGCGCTGCCCCTGGCACGGCTGGGAGTTCGACCTGGCCACCGGCCGCGGGCTCTACGACCCGACCGGGCGCGAGCGAGTGGCCACGTATGAGGTCCGCGTGGAAGGCGACGTGGTGGTGCTGTTCGCATAGCCCGCGCCTGATCTGAGTGAGCCGGGTAGCTGTTCGCGTAGCCCGTGCGCGGATCGGAGACGGCCGGGTGCCTGCTGGCGTAGCCGGCGCAGTACTTAGGCGGGCCGCGTGCAGGCCAAGCACAGGGCGCGTACGGGCGCAACGCTGAGCGCTACTTCAGCGTCAGGCCGCAGCCGCCGGCTGCCTGCTCGATCTGGTCCTTGCGATCGCGGAACACGGACGGGTTCGCCGAGACCTCGTTGTAGAGTTCGTTCAGCGTCGGCTCGATGATCTGCTTGGCTTCGGTGGCGCACAGGAACTGCTCCCAGGTGCTGACCAACGGCGGCGAGGCAGTCAGATTGTCCCGCACCACCTTGAGATTGACCCGCTGGAGGTTGGGGAACTTCTCGCGCAGCACCTGGATCCAGTCGTCCAGCACCGAGACGCGGGATGGGATCAGTAGCTCGATGCGCGACTGGAGCCGGTACCACTCCACGCTGGTGAGGAACTTCACCAGCTCCCAGGCGGCCCAGCGCGCCTTGGATCCATTCCAGATGCCCCAGCCGTCGGTGGTAATCCAGCTCAGGCGCTGCTTTGGCCCCTTGGGGACGGGCGCAATGTCGAACTCCATCCCCTCCACGCGTGCCACGTCTTTGAGGGCGTGCATGCCCTCCTCGGCCATGGCGATCAAGCCGTCGCCCAGCGCGCCCCAGAAGGTGAAGCCGGACGGGCGCTGGTTGTTGCGGATCCAGCTATTCTCCTTGGCGTACCGGTCGTGCAGCCATTGGAAGGCCTGCTGGGCCTCGGGCGCGTGCACCAGGGTCTTCTTGAAGTCCTTGGGATCGACGAAGTGGCCGCCGAAGGCCCACAGCTGGTTCTGCATGCGGTTGAAGCCGGTGGACGGATGGTAGTTCCCATACACCTGGCGGCCGTCGACGATGCGGGTCAGGCGCTTGGAGGCCTCGGCGTAGTCGTTGTAGGTCCAGGATGCGTCCGGCTCCTTGACCCCTGCGCGGCGGAAGGTGTTGCGGTTGAAGTAGAGCACGCCGGTGTTGATGTAGGTCGGCATGCCGAAGCGGATGTTGGTGTTGGGGATCTGGAAGCCGTTCCACTGCCCCCTGACGAAGTCGTCGAGGTCGCTCTTCTTGTAGTCCTTGAGCAGGTCGTTGATGTTGACGATCGTGCCGGCCGCGGCAAAGCGCCAGAAGTTGTCGTCCCAGGCCTGGAAAACGTCGGCGCCACTGCCGGCGGCCCAGCCGGAGAGCAGCTTGTCCTGCCAGCTACCCGCCTTGGCGAAGTACTCCACCTCGACGTTGGGGAAGCGCTGCTTGAAGAGCTGGAGCCCTTCCTTGACCAGCTCCTCGTAGGTGGCGCCGCCACGGATCTCCCAGAGCAGCTTGGCTGGCTGCTTCGTGTCCGTGGCCGGTGCGGCCGCCGGCGCCTGGGGGCCGCAGGCCGCCGCCAGCGGGGCGACAGCCACCGGCAGCGCCAGCAGGGCGCGGCGCCGCGTGAGGGCGGCGCTGCGCTGCACGTCGGTGCCCAGCAAACTGCGGTTCATGCTTTGCCCTCCTATGTGTACCTTCCTCTTGAGTAGTGCATCGCGCAGGGATCGCGTGTGTTCAGTGTAATCCCAGCGGCGTGGTGCGTGCACTCCACGTGCAGCCCCAACCCCGTCCTCCCGCCGCCACGGCGCACCGGGCCTGGCGCGGCGGGCACCGGCTGCGTCGCCCTGCCGGCGGCGCCGCCGGCAGGAAACCCTTTACTTTTCTGTCTGGCAGGAGTACGCTGCAGCCAACCGCCGGGACGATGGCGAAGCGCAGAGGAGGCGCATGGGTACGCACCGTCTGAGCGGAATTGGGCCCGTGAACGGCGACCATGGCACCCATGCGATCGTGATTGGCGCCAGCATGGCCGGGCTGCTGAGCGCGCGCGTGCTGGCCGAGCACTTTGAGCGCGTCACGGTCATCGAGCGGGACCGCCTTCCCCAGGGGCCCGAGTTTCGTAGTGGCGTCCCGCAGTCGCGCCATCTGCATGCGCTGCTGGTGCAGGGACGCGTCCTCCTGGAGGAGCTGTTCCCGGGGCTGGAGGCGGCGCTCTTCGCCGCCGGCGCGCTGAACATCCGCGTGCCGACGGACACCTTGATCCTCTCGCCGGGCGGCTGGTGCCGCCGTTTCGTGGACGGCGTGACCCTGCTCTCGTGCAGCCGCGAGCTGCTGGAGTGGAGCGTGCGCCAGCGCGTCGGGGCCGCCGGCACGGTCGCCTTCCTGCCGGAGCATGAGGTCATCGGGCTCCTGTCCAGCGCGGACCATGGGGCTGTGCTGGGGGTGCAGGTCCGTCCGCGCGGGCGCCTGCCGGGCGTGAACGGCGCCGCGGGCGGTGATGAGCGTGGGGGCCGGCCCGGCGGGGACGGCACGCTGGCCCTGCGCGCGGAGCTGGTGGTGGACGCCAGTGGGCGCGGTTCGCGGGCGCCGCGCTGGCTGGAGGCAATGGGCTACCGGCGGCCGCCGGAGACGAAGATCAACGCCTTTCTGGGCTACGCCAGCCGCTACTACCGGCGGCCACCGCGGTTCAGCGCCGACTGGCAGGGGATCCTGCTGGCTGCGACGCCGTCCGAACCGCGGGGCGCAGTGCTCCTGCCGATCGAGGGCGGGCGCTGGCACGTGACGCTGGCGGGGTACGGGCGCAACTATCCGCCGGTCGACGAGGCAGGCTTCCTGGAGTTCGCGCGCCGCCTGCGTAGCCCGATCGTCTCCCAGGCCATCCAGGAAGCAGAGCCGCTCTCGCCCATCCGGGGGTACCAGCGTACGGAGAACATCTTGCGCCACTACGAACGCCTGCCCCGCTGGCCCGCGGGCTTTGTGGTGCTGGGCGACGCCGTCTCCGCCTTCAATCCGGTCTATGGCCAGGGCATGACCGCCGCAGCGCAGGCGGCCCTGACGCTGGACCGCTGCCTGCGCGAGATCCCGTCCGCACGCCTGAGCGGGGGCAGCCCCACCCTGGGCCAGCGCTTCCAGCGGCGGCTGGCCAGGGCAAACGGCGTGATCTGGCTTCTGGCCACGGGCGAGGACCTGCGCTACCCGACCACGGAGGGAGGCCGGCCGGGCCTGCTGGACCGGCTCATGCACCGGTATCTTGATCGGGTGTTCCGCGTCGTACCTGAAGACGCGGAGGTGAGCCTGGCCTTCTGGAGCGTGGTGCACTTGCTGGCGCCGCCCACCAGCCTCGTTCACCCCCGCATCCTGCTGCCGGCGTTGAGGGGACCGACCAGCCCCAGACTACCGGCGCCACCGGTGCACGCCGGACCCGAGCCGGTGCCTGATGGGGCGCCCGATACCGGCCCGGACGCTGCACGTGATCGGGCAGACCGGGCGTCCAGCGGCCTGGCCCACGGCTACGCCGATCTAGGCGACGTGCGCCTGCACTACGTGGAAGCCGGCGCCAGCGGGGCCGGGCCGGCTGGGGCTGAGCGCCCGCTGGTGGTCCTGCTCCACGGGTTCCCTGAGTTCTGGTACTCGTGGCGCCGCCAGATCCCGGCGCTGGCTGCAGCGGGCTACCACGTCGTGGCGCCGGACCTGCGGGGCTACAACCTGTCCGATAAGCCGCGGGGCGTGCACCGCTACCGGATCGACCTGCTGGCGCTGGACGTGGAGCGGCTGATCCGGCGCTGTGGTGCGGAGCGGGCGGTGGTGTGCGGCCACGATTGGGGTGGCGGGGTGGCCTGGGCCGTCGCCATGCGGTATCCGGAGCTGGTGGAGCGCCTGGTGGTCATCAACGCGCCGCACCCGGCGCGCTTCCTGCGCGCGCTGCGCACGCCGCGCCAGCTCCGGAAGAGCTGGTACATGTTCTTCTTCCAGGTGCCCTGGCTGCCGGAGGCGTGTCTGCGCACCAGCCGCTACGCCGCCCTCCGGCGTGCCTTCACCGCGCCAGAGGGCCGCCCCGGAGCATTCAGTGCCGAGGACATCGAGCGCTACGTCGAGGCCGCGGCGCGGCCGGGGGCGCTGACCGCAGGGATCAACTACTACCGCGCCCTCTTCCGCCAGGCTCCGCGCCAGGCGCAGGCCAGCCTCAGGCGCATCGAGGCGCCGGTGCTGGTGATCTGGGGCGAGCGGGACCCTTATCTGGGCAGGGAGCTGGCCTCGCCCGACGGCGCGTGGGTGCCGAACGCGCGTGTGGAGCGCCTGCCCCAGGCCGGCCACTGGGCGCAGCTGGAGGAGCCGGAGCGGGTCAACGCCCTGCTGCTGGAGTTCCTGGCCCGCCCGCCAGGACCGGCGACCAGCGTCTGGCCAATGCGGCGTGACGGGCAAGGGTAACCTGGGTACACGGGATCGGGGAGGACGCGTGATCGAGGGCGGCGGAGGACGCGTGATGCGGGCGGCGGACAGGGCAGCAATAACGGACGTGGCGTGGCGCCGGTGGCCAGGTAGCGCTCAAGGCCGGCGCTTGCCGACGATCTCCAGGGCATAGGGATCGCCGAGCGGATGCCGCCGGCCGGGCCAGGCCGCGACGGCGACCAGCCAGACGTAGAGAGCGGCGACCGCCAGCAGGACCACCCAGCCGGGGACAAAGCCGATCGAGGCGCGGGCCACGAGGTCCAGGGAGGGCCACTCCGCGAGGTGCAGCTTACTGAGCCAGGCCAGGAGAATACCGCCATAGATCCAAAGATAGACGCGGCGCAGGCGCCAGGAAATAGCCAGGAGCAAGGGCACCGTGGGATAGACCGGATCACGGAGCACGGCGATGAGGCGCGAGGTCCAGGGCTCCTCCACTGCTTCCCCCAGGATCTCGGGGTAGAAGTACCGTTCGAGGAGGCGCACCCGCCGGCGTGCCCCTTCATAGGCGCTGAACCGGCGCGCCTCCAGGTGCAGGAAGAAGTAGACCAGGATCATCAGGAACACCAGGGCCGCGTGCGTGCGCTCGTCGCTGCTCACGGCAAAGGTGGTGACCAGGGCTGAGGTGGTAATGGCCCAGTTCGTGGTCGTGTCCAGGCGGGCGCGGTAGGCGGTCAGGCGGCCCACCTCGGCGCGGTGGAGGTGGATCAGGGCATTGACGGCGTGGCTGGTGAGCGACTGCCGGCCGGTGGGTTCTGGCTGGAAGGGAGATTCGGCCATTGCCTCCATCGTAGTATGGGCGTAGTATGGCGACGCCGGGGCCGCGCGGGGGGCGTGGCCCCGGCGCTGGCGTATCCTACCGGTTGAGGGGACGATGCGCGGGACGCGGCAGGCGCAGGGCATCGGCTGGCCGGGCCATCGCGGAACGTGGCGGCCGGCTGAGGCCCCGGCGTGCGCGACGCAGCAGGGCGCCGGCCTGGGGCGGCTCAGCCGCGGCCTGCCGGCGCAACCGGGCGCCCTGTTCGGGCGAGGCGCCGAGATCGAGACCGTCGCGGCGCAACTGCTGCGCGAGGAGACGCGCCTGCTCACCCTGACCGGTCCACCCGGGGTGGGAAAGACGCGCCTGGCGCTGGCGGTAGCGGCCGAACTCTCGGCAGCCTTTGCCGGTGAGGTGCTGTTCATTGACCTTTCACCGCTGCGCGATGCACGCCTGGTGCTGGCCTCGATTGCCCAGGCCGCTGGCGTAGCGGAGCGAGCCGGGCGGCCCCTGCTGGCCGGCCTCCTGGAGCGGTTCGCTCACCAGCGCTGCCTCCTGCTGCTGGACAACTTCGAGCAGGTCCTGCCGGCGGCGCGGGACGTGGCCGCCCTGCTGGAGGGGGCGCCACGGCTGGCGGTGCTGGCGACGAGCCGGGCGGCCCTCCATCTGCGCTGGGAGCGGACCTTCCCCGTACCGCCGCTGGCCCTGCCCGACCTCCGCCGGCTGCCCGGCCCCCATGCGCTGGCCGGCTCGCCGGCGGTGGCACTCTTCGTGGAGCGGGCGCGCGCCGTCCGGCCAGAGTTTGCCCTCGCTGAGGCGAATGCGCCGGCGGTCGCCGCCATCTGCGTCCGGCTGGACGGGCTACCCCTGGCCATTGAGCTCGCGGCGGCCCGTAGCAGCGTGCTCCCGCCGCAGGCGCTGGCGGCGCGCCTGGGGGCCGCTCCATGTGCGCTGGGCACCACGAATGCGCCCGGCGCGCCGCGTCCGTCGTTGAGCGGCCTGGACCTGCTTGCCGCTGGGGCGACGGACCTGCCGGCACGGCATCAGACGCTCCGCGCCGCCATCCGCTGGAGCTACGACCTCCTGGCGCCGGACGAGCAGCGGCTCTTCCGGCGGCTGGGGGTCTTCACTGGCACGTTCTCCGTGGAGGCGGCAGCGGCCGTGGCCTTGGGGCCCGTTGACAGAACGCGGCTCGCCGCCGCCGGCGAGCCAGGGCCGGCGCCGGCCTGTCTGCCGCGGGGCGGGCCGGACGCGCTGGACAGCTTGCAGTCGCTGGTGGAGAAGAGCCTGGTCCGCTCGGAAGGGGCGAGCGGCGCCGAACCGCAGTTCCGGCTGCTGGAGACGCTGCGCGACTATGCGCTGGAGCAACTCGAGCGTAGCGGTGAAGCGGCGGCCACCTACGGGCGCCATGCCGCCTATTACCTCAGCCTGGCCGAGGCGGTGCGGGAATGGCAAGGGACCGCCGGGGACCAGTGGCTGGCACGGCTGGAGCAAGAGCGCGACAACCTGCGAGCGGCGTTGAAGTGGTTCGTGAGGCAGGGCGACGCCCCGCACGGGCTGCGCCTGGCGGCCGCGCTGTATGGCTTCTGGTTGGCGCGCGGCTCTTTAGGCGAGGGCCGGGAGGCGCTGGAAGCGCTCCTGGCCCTGCCGCCGGCCGCCGCCTGGGCGGCCGACCGCGCAGCGGCCCTCTCCCGCGCGGGGACCCTGGCCCGTGCCCAGGGCGACTACGCCGCAGCACGGGCGCTGCACGAGGAAGAGCTGGCCATCAGACGCTCCCTGGGCGACCTCGCGGGGGTGGCCCACGCCCTGGACGAGCTCGGCTGGACGGCCGACCGCGCTGGCGACCTCGCCCTGGCCCGCGCGCGGTACGAGGAGAGCCTGGCCGTCTATCGCGAGCTCGGGGATCGAGCCGGCGTGGCCTGGGGCCTCGTCTACCTGGGCTACCTGGCCCGCCAGCAGGGGGACCACGTACAGGCGCGGGCCCTGCTTGAGGAGAGCCTCGCCATCCGGCGTACGATGGGAGATGAGCAGTCGGCGGCGTGGACGCTGGTGGAGCTGGGGAACACGGCCCGCGACGCCGGCGATGCAGACGCGGCGCGCCGCTACTACGAGGCCAGCCAGGCCATCTGCCGCCGGCTCGGCGACTGGAGGGGCCTGGCCTGGGCGGTGAACAGCCTGGGCCATCTGGCCCGCGCCCTGGGCGATTACGCCACGGCCCGCGCGCGGTATGGCGAGGGGATGGAGTACACGCGTCTGGCTGGAGACCGGCTCAACCTGGCCGCGTCGCTCAACAATCTGGCCTCAGTGGCGCGCCTGGAGGGCGACCTCGCCACCGCCCGCGTGCTCTACGAGCAGCGGCTGGCGCTCTGGCAGGAGGCCGGCGAACGGCGGCGCATCGCGCTGGCGCTGAGCCAGTTGGCGGCGGTGGAGCACGATCTGGGGAACGATGCGGCGGCGCAGGCCCGCTACGAGCAGGCGCTGGCGCTGCAGCAGGCGGCCGAAGCCTCCGGCGGCTGGTCGCTGCACTGGCGCGGCGCGCCCCCGCAGCCGGTCGATGACCGGCGTGAGGTGCTGCGCTGGCGGGAAAGCCAGGCAGGGTTCTGGGAGCGCGTGAACCGGCAGAGCATCGCCCTGTGTCTGGTGGGCCTGGGGAGCATCGCGGGGACCACCGGCCACCCGCTGCGGGCGGCGCGATTGCTGGGGGCGGCGGCCGGGCTGCTCGAGCGGAGCGGCGCGGCGCTCGACCCGCCGGACCGCCGGCGCTACGACCAAGCGCTGGTGGCGGTGCATGCGATGCTGGATGAGCAAGGATGGTAGGCCGCTTGGGAGGCTGGGCGCTCCCTGGGCGAGCCGGCGGCGATTACCTGCACGCTGTCCCCGGCGCCGTGGGAGCCGCCGGCCGCGGTGCGCCCGCGGCCGGGTGGCGCGGGCGGCGTCTCGGCGCTCACGGCGCGGGAGCAGCAGGTGGCGGCCCTGATTGGCCGGGGCTACACCAACCGGCAGATCGCGGCCGCCCTGGTGATCACGGAGGGGACGGCACGGATCCATGTGGCCCACGTGCTGGCCAAGCTGGGCTTCCACACCCGCGCGCAGGCGGCGGCCTGGGCGGTGGCGCAGGGGCTCGTCCCCAGCCGCGAGCCTCCAGCAGCGACGCCCTAGCCTGGCTCCTTGCCGGCCGGTGAGCCCGTGAGGCGTTCCGTCTCCCTGTGAGAGCGGGCCAGGGTGAGGGCTCCGCATGCACGGCCGCCGGTGAGTTCCCGCTCCCACAGGGAGCGGGCCAGGGTGAGGGCTCCACCGATGAGCCAGCCGGGCCGGCAGCCGTCCGCCGCCAGGCGGCTCTGGCGTCTGCCGTCATCTGTCGCCCCTCTATACCGTTTGGCAGATGTGCGCCCGCCCCACTTGGTGTATTGTGGCGGCAGGACATGTGGCGTATTGCCGCTAAAGGGGAGGACGAGCCATGGCAAGAGGGAACACCAGCGGCGCGGCACGGCTGACACAGCCGCGGGTCGCGGTGCGCTCCCAGGCCCGGCACGCGGGCGGGAGTGGGTCCATCGGCCCTTCAGGAGGCGATGAATGAGACCCCAGGCCCGGCACGCGGGCGGGAGTGGGAAGGGGCGAAGGGGCACAGCGAGCATAAGGGGAAGACGACCCTGACAATTGCCACCCTCCTGGCGGCCCTGGTGGGTGTGGCCCTGGGGGTCGTGGTCCTGCCGGTGCGGCCGGCAGTGGCCGACCCCGTCGGCTCCGTCAACGAGGGGTCACATGAAGTCTGGGTGATCGACCAGTCAGACACCACGGCCGACGGTGGAGGCACGCTCTACATCTACACAGGCGAGTTCCTGGCCGGGGCGGCCGCTCCGAACGCGGTGCCGGAGGTGATCGATCTCGGGGGCGCGGCCCGCAACCGGTGCCTGGCCCAGACGGGCACAGCCCCGCGCCGGCCACACATGATCGAGATGAACGCTGCACACTCGCACGCCATCATCGCGTTCGTGGCCACGGGCCAGGTGCTGTTCATGGACGCGGCGACGCGCACGCCGCTCACCTGTGTCGACGTCGGGCTGCAGGTGCACGCGGCGATGCCCACGCCAGACCAGCGGTACGTGGTCGTGGCGAACCAGAACGGCAAGCTGCTGCAGCGGATCAAGACGGACTATGGGGCCAACGCGTTCCAGCTTGAGGATGGGGCCACACTGGACCTGGCGAACGGGACGACGCCGAGCGGGGCGCCGCGCCAGGATCCGTCATTGCGCCCGGATAACGCGCCGATCTGCCCGATCATCGAGAGCGCCAGCCGCTTTGCGTTTGTAACGCTGCGCGGCGGTGGGCTCTTCGTCGTTGACGTCACCGCCACGCCCATGGCCATCGTGGCTGAGTACGACCAGGACACGGTACATCCGAACGGCTGTGGCGGCGCGGAAGCGACGGGCAAGATCTACATCAACTCTGGCGGCGGCACGGCGGCCAATCCGCTTGAGCCTGATCTGTATGCGTTCCCGCTCGGCGCCTATTCCGCCACGCCAAGTCCGCCGAACACGCCGGCGCCGGTCCTTGGTCTTCAGCCACGACGCCCGCGGATTTGTCGACTCGCACGGGGCCGTTCTCACCAGGGGTGGACGCTTTCTCTGGATCGCGGACCGGGCCGCCAACCGCGTCACGGTCGTGGACACGACCACTGACACGGTCGTGAACGAGATCGCCCTGGCGGGGGCGGTAAGCAGCGATCCAGCGCCGGACCTGCTGGCCATTGCGCCCAGCGGCAACCGCATGTACATGACCCTGCGCGGTCCCAATCCGCTCACGGCCAACGTAGCCGGCGTGAACAATGCGGTGGGCAGCACGCCTGGGGTGGGCATCATACGGGTGGAGGCCAACGGCCGGCACGGCGTGTTCCAGGCCCTTGCTCCCATCAGCCGCGTCATCAACGGCGTGGAGACTGCCGATCCGCATGGCATCGCCGTGCGGCGGAGATAGCGCACCCGCATCCGCATGCAAGGCGGCCTATGCGCAGGGAATATATCGCGCGGCAGATGCGGCGCTGCCGCGATGCGTGTACCGTAGGGGCAAGAACGCGGCGCGAAGACGCTGCAAGGGAGGATGACCGATGTCGGCACGAGACGACCACATCCCGGTGCTGGTCAGCACGCAATGGGTGGCCGAGCACCTGGAGGACCCGCAGGTGCGCCTGGTGGAGGTGGACGTGGACACCACCGCCTATGAGCGGGGG
>DAOTTI010000243.1:0-38489 GCA_034437795.1 Chloroflexota bacterium
ACCCCCTTCGGTCGGGGCCGCGCCGCACCTACCCCTTGCCACGCCCTGCCGTGCGGCTTGGCCCCGCCGCCCCTTCCCCGCGTCGGATAGGGGAACGCCGGTCACGGCCGTGCGGCTAGGATGCGCCGCACCCGCTCCGCGTCGGAGAGGGGAACGCCGGCCGCGGCTCTGCGGCTGGGCCCTGCCGCTTCCGTCCGACATGGAGTTGGGGGGAACGAGGGCCGTGGACTGGCGTATGGTGGAACGGCGGCGCAGGCTTGGCGACAGCGCCGTGATCAGGGATTGGTATAACGGCTCAGTCTGTCTGGCGCCCTGGACGAGACCCGTGACCCCGGCGGTTTCGGTTCCAACCCGTCCCCGTGACCCACTGATCGCAGCACAGCTCGCGGATCGCGGCCGGGGCGATGCGCGAGCTGAGGTCCCAAACCGTGCTGGTGACGCACTGATCGCAGCACAGACAGCTCAAGCGTCGAGGGGCGCCGCGTCCTGGATCGTGTCCCGATCAGTGGTGGACATTCTGCTGCTGATGAGCAGCGACGAACCTTGAACTTTGAACCTGGCATGAGGGGAAGCGACGCGATGAAGATTGGGATCCGCACGGGGTCGCTCCGGCAGGAGGTGCCGGAGGCGTTGGAGATGGCCGGCCGCCTGGGCTTTGACGGCGTGGAGGTCATCACCAGAGATGAGCAGCAGCTGCGGGGCTGGCTGGATGAGGCCGGGCCCGGCGGGGCGGGGGCGCTGCGGGAGCAGGCCAGGCGGGCCGGGACGACCATCTGCTCGTTCAGCCTGGCGCTGTTCCGGCGGGTGAACTTCGCTCAGGATGACGCGGCGCTCCGGCAGGAGGGGGTGCAGCTCGTCTCGGACGCCCTGCGCGCCTGCCGCAACGTCGGGGGAACGGCCATCCTGCTGCCGTACTTCGACCGCGACCGGCTGGACATAGGCGCGGACGAGGAGGCGCGCTTCATCGAAGGGCTGCGGGCCTGCGCGCCGGTGGCGGAAGAGACCGGCGTCGCCATCGCCCTGGAGACCAGCTTCTCGCCGGAGCAGCTGCAGCGCATCATCCGCGCCGTGGGCTCGCCGAAGGTGGGGGTCTACCAGGACCTGGCGAACGCCATCATCTACCGGCAGGATCCGGCCGCCGTCCTGCGCGCGCTCGGTCCGGCCGTGGTGATGGTGCACGTCAAGGACACTGCGCCTCAGGGTGGGCAGGCGCTCCTGGGAGAGGGGCTCGTCGAGTGGGCGGCCTGTCGCGCGGCGCTGCGGGAGATCGGGTATGACGGCTGGTACGTGCTGGAGACGCCTGCCGGTGATGATCCCGCGGGCAACGCCGCGCGCCACCTGGCGTTTACGCGCCGCTGGCTGGAGGGCTAGGTGCAGTGCCCTCACCCTGGCCCGCTCCTCGATGGAGCGAGTGCCGAGTGCCGAGTAGCGAGGAAGGAACCCTCACCCTACCCTTCTCCTTCTGGGAGCTGAATTCTGAACGATTGGCGCTGGGACCGATGACGCAGGCAGCGCCAGGGGTTTCTCCTGGACGGGACCCCTACCATCGCGGCGGGGCCCCCTGGCGCTGCCCTGTCCGCCAGGCGCCAGCCTGGGAGAGGCGCAAGACCGCCGGGGGCTGGTGGACCAGCCACCCCTGGCGCCACCGGCTGGCCACCCTAGTGGGTCGTTTGTCATGCCCATTGCCATGCCACCAGGGGAGCCAATGGCCAGAGCCAAGGCAAGTGACCCACTAGTGCTGTTTCAGACGACTCAGCCCCAAACGAAGGGCGTGAGGTCCCGCCTCCCGCCTCGCGGTTCCGGCCGAACGGGGATGGATGTCCGTAAACGCCAAGCGACCGGCCGGGATGTCTCCCGCGGTTCTGTTACGATGCCTGCCACCGCTGGAGCATCAGCTAGACCGCGAAGCTGAAGAGCAGCATACGAGAAGCAGAAGGAGCGAGCCACGTGACTGAACCGGCCCTGCCCGAGCCCGTCGTCCCCGTCCCCTGGGAGCCGACCGGCGGGATGCCCGCCATCCGCATCACCAACGTCAAGGCCATCTGTACCGCGCCGGACGGTATCCGGCTGGTCGTCGTCAAGGTCGAGACCAGCGAGCCGGGGCTGTACGGCCTGGGGTGCGCCACCTTTACGCAGCGCCCGCTGGCGGTGGTCACCGCGGTCGAGCACTACCTCAAGCCCTTCCTGATCGGCCGCGATCCCAACGACATCGAAGACATCTGGCAGTCGTCGTTCGTCAGCTCCTACTGGCGCAGTGGCCCCGTCCTGAACAACGCCTTGAGCGGGGTGGACGAGGCGCTGTGGGACATCAAGGGCAAGCGCGCCGGCATGCCGGTGTACCAGCTCCTGGGGGGCAAGTGCCGCAAGGCGGCGGCGCTCTACGCCCACGCCTCCGGGCGCGACCTCCAGGAGCTGGAGGACAACGTGCGCCGGTTCATGGCGCAGGGCTACCGCTACATCCGCTGCCAGATGGCCGTGCCCGGCTACGCCACCTACGGCAGCCGCCCTGCCCCCAGCCGTGCCCCTGGCCCCGACGCGGAGACGCCGTCACTCCCCCCGTCTCCGCGTCTCTCCGTCCCCGCGTCAGGGGTGGGGATGGGGGCGGGGGCGGGGCGGCGCAGGGCGCCGTGGGAGCCCACCCCCTACTGCCGCCTGGTGCCCCGCATGTTCGAGCGCCTGCGTGGCACCTTCGGCGAGGAGATCGAGCTGCTCCACGACGTGCACGAGCGCATCCCGCCCATCCAGGCCATCCAGCTCGCCAAGGACGTGGAGCCCTACCACCTCTTCTTCCTGGAAGACGCCCTGGCTCCTGAAGACGTGGACTACTTCCGGATCATGCGCCAGCAGACGAGCACCCCGCTGGCCATGGGCGAGCTGTTCGTCAACGTGAACGAGTACCTGCCCCTGGTGCGAGACCGGCTGATCGACTTCATGCGCGTGCACATCTCAGATATCGGCGGCATCTCGCCCGCCCGCAAGCTGGCCGCCCTGTGCGAGTTCTTCGGCGTGCGCACCGCCTGGCACGGCCCGGGCGACGTCTCGCCGGTCGGCCACGCCGCCAACCTCCACCTGGACCTGGCCTGCTATAACTTCGGCATCCAGGAGCAGCACGTCTTCGGCGAGCGCACGCGCGAGGTCTTCCCCGGCTGCCCCGAGATCCGCGACGGCTACCTGTGGCCGAACGACCGGCCGGGGCTGGGCATCGACATCGATGAGCAGCTCGCCGCCAGGTACCCATTCCCCGAACAGCCCTTCGACTATTCCTGGGGAGCGACACGCCGCACCGATGGCACGGTCATCCGGCCATAGCACGGCGCGAGCACGGTGCTGCCTCGGTGCCCGGCCCTCGGGCTCCACGTCTCCGCGTCGCTGCTCTCCGTGCCTGCGCGTCTCCGTGTCCCCGTGTCGGGGCGAGGGGCCAGGCGGTAAGGTCCGTCCCCCTCTCCCGCACGCGGAAGACGGGGCTAGGGGGTGAGGGCTCCCCTGCCAATCCGAATATGCTTGCATCGAGGCGCCGTAGCCAGTAGAGTGGTGACGCGACTGTGGAAAGGAGGAGAGAACCATGGTGCTATCTCAGCCGGCCCTGCGCCGCCTGACGGCGGAGGAACGCGCGGCCTACGAACGCGACGGGTTCGTCGTCGTGCCGGACGTCTTTCCCGCCCACGAGCTGGCGGCGATCAACGACGAGCTCGACCGCCTGATCACCCAGCCCGGCGTGGAGGCCGGCCCCCACCGCCGCGGCTGGATCTACGACGTGGCCCGCAAGTCGGCCCTCACCCGCCAGTTCGCCGAAGACGAACGCCTGCTGGCCCTGGTGGAGGCCGTCGTCTTCCCCGGCATCGCCATCCACTCCACCAAGCTGGTGACCAAGCTGCCCCACTCGCCGGACATCTGCCACTGGCACCAGGACGAGGCCTACTACCTCAAGCCGGAGGATCCCGCCACCCACAGCCAGCGGCGGATGTCGGTGTGGGTGCCCCTGCAGGACACGGACCAGCGCAACGGCTGCCTGTGGGTGGTCCCCGGCAGCCACCGCTGGGGCATCGACGACTGGACCTGGCAGGAGAGCGGCACCTGCCAGAAGCGGATCAACCGCCACGAGTGGGCGGAGCAGCACGCCCTTCCCCTGCCGGTCCGCGCGGGGGCGGTGGTGCTGTTCAGCGCCTGGACCTGGCACCACTCCAAGCAGAACGAGACCGACCAGGTGCGGCGGGCCTTCATCGTCTCCTACCAGGAGGCGACGGTCCGGCGTGGCGCGGGGGAGCAGTGGCGCATCCTCCGCTCCGCCTCCTGAACCTCCCCCTCTGGGAGAGGGCTAGGGTGAGGGCTCCGCGCTAGGCCATGGCCCTCGTTCCCCCTCTCCGTGTCGGAGCGGGGGCGGCGGGCCAGGCCGCACGGTGGGGCGGACCGGGGCAGGGGTGGGGCGCGGCCCCGGCCGAAGGGGGTGAGGTCCGTCCTCCGTCCCCGTTCGCCGGGGCCAATTTGGCGCGCCTCCGTCCCCGGTGGCAGGCCCCCATCTGGCACCGGTACCGGAGGCGCCGCTTCCCGCCTCCGGCGGCTGGGGGCGGTAGAGTATTAGCGAGACCCCCCGGGACGTCGCGGTCCCGCGGGATCATGACTCGCTGAGGAGCAACGATGGCTCGTGACAACGACGTCGCGATACCGGTCCCTCACCCCGCCACCACCGCCGGACGGGCCGCCCATCCGGTCCCTGCGCCCCCTCCAGCCTCGCCGCCATCCCCGGCCCCGCCAGTGCGCCGGCCGAGGCGCCGTTCGCCCCTGCCGGCTGATCCCGCCTTCGCTCGCCGGTACAAGCGGGTCTTCACGCCGGCCCTGGCCCACTACTCCCCCCTGATCGTCGAGCGGGCCGAGGGCGCGTACCTCTTCGCCCGTGACGGGCGGCGCTACCTCGACCTCGGATCGGGCATCGCCACCACCAATCTCGGGCACTGCCACCCCAGGGTCGTCGCCGCGGCCCAGGCGCAGCTGGCGCAGTTGATGCACCTTTCTATTACCGCCTACTGCGAGCCCCCCCTGCGCCTGGCCGAGCGCCTGGCGGAGGTGGCGCCGCCGGGTCTGGAGATGGTCTTCTTCGGCAACAGCGGGACGGAGGCGGTGGAGGGCGCCCTCAAGCTGGCCAGGCGCGTGACCGGACGGCGCGCCATCATCGCCTTCCTCGGCGGCTTCCACGGGCGCACCTTCGGCGCCCTCTCCGCCACCACCTCTCAGGTCCGCTACCGCGCCGGCTACGCCCCGCTGCTGCCGGACGTCTACCTGGCGCCGTATCCCGCCCCGTCCGATGCCCCCGGCCCGCAGCCCGCGGCCGCGCTGGCCTCCGCCGAGGCCTGCCTCGCCCAGCTGGACCGGCTCTTCGCCCTCGCCGTCCCGCCCGACGACGTCGCCGCCATCCTGGTCGAGCCGGTGCAGGGAGAAGGGGGCGTGGTCGTCCCGCCGGCCGCCTTTCTACACGGCCTGCGCCAGCGGTGCGACCGCTACGGCATCGTGCTCATCTTCGACGAGATCCAGACCGGCTTCGGCCGGACGGGGGCCATGTTCGCCGCCCAGCGCCTGGGCGTCACGCCGGACGTGATGGCCCTGGGCAAGGCCATCGCCTCCGGCCTGCCGCTGAGCGCCATCATCGGCCGGCGCGACCTGATGGAGGCCTGGCCGGAAGGCAGCCATGGCACCACCTTCGGCGGGAACCCCGTGGCCTGCGCCGCCGCCCTGGCCACGCTGGACGTGCTCCAGGAGGAGCGCCTGCCGGAGCGGGCCCGCGAGCTCGGCGACTGGCTGCTGGCGGAGCTACGCACCGTGGCCGGCCGGCACCCCGCCATCGCCGCCGTCCGCGGCCTGGGCCTGATGATCGGCGTCGAGTGTCGCCATCCCGCAGCCGCCGCGGCGCCGGCTCCGGCGGCTGAGCCAGACGGCAGGCCCGGCGGCAAGGCCGGCCCAGACGCCCGCACCGGCATGGACGGCACGTCCGAACTGGGGGGACCGGCCGTGGCCGGCGCCATCGTGCGTGAGGTAGAGCGGCGCTGCCTGCAGGATGGGGTGCTGGCGCTGCACTGCGGCCCATCCGGCCAGGTGCTGCGCCTCCTGCCGCCTCTCACCATCGAGCGCCAGGACCTCGAGCGGGCGCTCGCCGTCCTGGACAGGGCCTTCTCGGCGGTGGAACGATCGCTCGCCTGCCAACCACGCCCCGGCCAAGGGCGCGGGGCCACCCACTGACCGGCGCTGGACGCGCCGCCATGGGCCCACGAACGATGGACCGTGCGCACCCGTTCCGTATCGCGCCAGGCCTCCGACGCGGAGAGGGGGTGGCGGGGCCTCGCCGCACGGTGGGATGGAGTGGGGCAGAGGTGCGGCGCGGCCCCGACCGAGGGGGGTGAGGGCTGCCTCCCCGCCTCTCCGCGTCGGCAGGGGGGCGGCGGGCTGGGGGCCACCCCTCCCTCTGACGAGCTGAACGCGATCGTCTTCGGCGAGCACGCCGGCCTCAATCAGCTGGTGGTAGTGCTCCCGCGTCCACCGGAGCGGCTCCTCTCCGGCCGGACCTCGCGCATAGAGCTCGCGGCCGATCAGCTCCAGGCCACCGCGGCCGCCCACCTGGATACCAGCATCGAGCAGCCGGTGGTACCGCTCCGTCATCCAACGAAACGGCCATACGCCCTCGTCGCCGGTCTCTGAATTGCTCGAGGCAGCCACCGGGGTCGCCATTCGCCGCGCGGTGCCGGCCATCACAAGCATCTCTCCGTGCCGTTTCTACTTGGACGCCTTCCTGTCATGAATTGCTCGGGCTAGCCCGCCTGTAGCCAATGGCCGCCGATCCCTCCGGCGGAATGACACAATTGAGCAGAAGCTCGAAACCAGCGAGCACACGTCGGTGAACCCCTGGGACCTCTTCAATCCGGCTCACTACAATCCACTCGATCCGCAGCAGCTGGCGGGGCAGATGGACCCGGCCGGGCTGCTGGCCGCCGCGGCCAACTTCCCCGGCGGCGCCGCCGTGCTGGTCTTCGCCCTGTTCTGGTCGCCGGTGGGCCCCGGCATCCCCGCCGGCGTCCTGCTGGCGCGCCACGCCGGGCTCCATCCGGCCCTGACCTTCGCCCTCTATGCCCTCTCCGACGTGCTGGGCGCTCTGGTCTGTCATCCCCTCTACCTCGGCCTGCGCCGGTGTGCGGCCCGCCTCCCCGCCTTGCGCTGGCTGGGCCGGCGGATGATGCAGCTAGCCATGGTCGGCACCCGCGCGCCCCGTCTGGACGACCTGTCGGCAGGCGCGCGCGGTACCGGCGCCGCGCTCTTCCGGATCGGCACCGTTGGCTTTGGGGTGGACGTGTATACTGCCGGCATGCTGGTCGCCGGCCTGCCGGTGCCGGGCCTGCTCGGCTGGGCCGCCGCCATTGCCGGCGATCTGGTCTGGTTCGCGCTCCTCCTGGCCACGAGTATCGCCGCCGCTGGCGTGGTCGATGATGACCGCGTGGTCGGCATCACCGTCCTCGTGGCCATGCTCATCATCCCCAAGGTGGCGGAGCGCATCTTCCCCGCGCTCCGCGCCCCCGGCCGCCTCCGCTAGCCCGCGATCCCTCTCGCCCGTGGTCCTTGTGGAACTGGCCGGCCGCTCTCATGCCGCGCCAGCGCTCCAGAGCCGCATGGCCGAATATTCAGCAGTGGTGCCCTCACCCTCTCCCTTTGGGAGAGGGGACTGCTTGCTCTGCCAAAAGGAGAGGGGACTGAGTGCCCCCTCGCTAATCGCTCCTCGGCCCTCGCTGCTCGCTCCTCCCCTGCACGCCGGGCCAGGGAGGCAACGCACCGCTGGCGAGGAATGCGGCTGAGCATAGATGGCGATGGGCCGGCCCTGCAGGTCGTCATAGACAGGCAACGCACCGCTGGCGACGAATGCGGCTCAGCCCACCCAGCAGGCAAAGCCGCTGGTCTGCGCGATCGCCTCCGCCGCCCGTCGCGCCTCCGCGGGGGGGACGTCCACCTCAACGGCCAGCACGCCCCCTTCCCAGCGGATGATCCGCCAGGTCCCGGCCAGGTGCGTCTCCAGCGCCGTCCGCGCCGCCGCCAGGCTGGTATGGCTCACCACCGGCGCCAGGCGCAGCACGGGACTCTTCGGCGCCGGCTCGGCGGCCGCCGGCAGCGTGAGCGTAAACACGGCGCCGCCTTCCGCGCGGTTGGCCGCGACCAGCCGGCCCCCGCGCGCCTCCGCCAGCCCGCGGCTGATCGCCAGCCCCAGGCCCGTCCCGCCGGGGGCGCCCCGTCTGGGGAGGCGGAAGTACGGCTCGAACACCCGCTCCAGGGCGTTTGGCGGAATGCCCGGTCCCGTATCCTCCACGCGGCAGGCGATCATCCCTGCGTCCACCACCTCGGCCGACACCCACACCCCCCCACCGGCCGGCGTGGCGGCGATGGCGTTGGCCAGCAGGTTTTCCAGGATCGTGGTCACCTCCCCTTCCGGCGCCGCCACCAGCAGGGTGCCGGCCGGCGGGCGCTCCACGTCCGCGCGCCAGGCCAGCGTCACGCCCCGCGCTTCGGCCGCCCCTGCAAAGCGCGTCAGCGCCTCGTCCAGCACGGTAACGACGTCGGTGGGGCCGCGCTCGGCCAGCTCCCCGCCGGGGGCCGCCGGTCGCCCCTCCGCCGCCTCGCCGGTCCG
Source organism: Chloroflexota bacterium (assembly GCA_034437795.1). Lineage (GTDB taxonomy): Bacteria > Chloroflexota > UBA11872 > UBA12225 > UBA12225 > DAOTTI01. The sequence goes on from DAOTTI010000243.1 coordinate 8,654, forward strand.
CGCGATCTCTAGCACCCGCTCCAGGTGGGCGCGCAGCCGCGCCGCCTCCGACGCCGCCACCTCCAGAAACTGGCGCTGCCGCTCATTCAGGGGCCCCGCGGTCTCGCGCAGGAGCAGCTTGGCGAACCCGTCGATGGTGTGGATGGGCGCCTTGAGGTCGTGGGCGGCGCGCAGCAGGGCCTCGCGCTGGTTGGTCTCCGCCGGCAGGGGCCGGACGAAGACGGCCACCGCCACCGCGGGGTGGGCAAACGGCGCGGCCCGCGCCTCCCACCGGCGCCCGCCGGCATCGAACACGACGCTGGCCACCCCGCCGGTGTCGAGCGCCGCGGCCGCGGCCGCACGGGCCTGCGCGGCCGCGGCGTGATGGCCCCATCCCCCGCGGCTGTTTAGCAGCCAGCGCGCCGCCGCTCCGGCCCGCAGCGGTGTGAGATACCGGTCGCACAAGATGATCCCATCCGGCGCGCTCGCCAGCAGGGCGGTGAGCAAAGCGTCATCCTCACTCGGGGCTTCCGTCGAGCGAGGACGCGGCGGCATCGGCGCAATGCTGTCCGTAAGATGTGCCGGCAGACGTCTCAGGCCGGCCCGTTCGACCGCTGCCCATCGCCGGTGGGGTGCAGGCGGTAGCCCACCCCACGTACGGTCACCAGGTACCGCGGCCGGCGCGGGACCGGCTCCAGCTTGGTCCGCAGCCGGGCGACGTAGGACTCGATGGCCGTCACCTGCCCGCTACACCCGGGACCGGTGTCCCAGATGCGCTGCGACAGCTCCTGGCGCGTCCAGACGCGGTCCGGCTGCGACATCAGGATGTAGAGCAGGCGGCACTCGGTCGTCGTCAGATTGATCGGCCCGCGTTCTCCCACCCAGAGCTGGCGATCGATCAACCGCAGGCGCAGCTGCCCTGCCCGCAGCGTGGCGCCCCCGCTATCCTGCTGCACGCGCCGCATCCGGCGCAGCAGGGCATTGACCCGCTCCAGCAGCTCGGAGGGATCAAAGGGCTTGGGCAGATAGTCATCCGCTCCCGAACGGAGCCCCTCCACGCGGTGCGGTGGCTCGCCGCGGCCGGACACCATCAGAATGGGCACCGAGCCCTGGCGGCGCAACGTGCGGCAGAGCTCGATCCCATTCATCCCCGGCATCAGCACGTCCAGCACCACCAGGTCCGGCTCCCCTGCCTCCAGCAGTTGCAGTACGCCGGCGGCGGAATCCGCCGCGCGAACGGTGTGCCCTCCCTGCGTCTCCAGGACGAACTGCATCAGCGTGCGGTTGGCCGGATCGTCGTCGGCCAGCAGTATGTCGGCCACGCCCCCTCCTCGGAAAGACCGGAGTCAGGATCAATGTCGCCGGCCCGGGCGGCGAACCGTCCGTGGACGCGGCGAGCCTGGCAATTCTGGCAGCGCTGCCAGGAATCCCCTCGACCGGTCACAAATCCTATCAACGTTGCAAGCTTGGCCCCGTTGCGGTCACCAAAGTGGTTCACTTTTGGCCCCGCCCCCAGCATAATGGTGCCCGTGAGCAACCGCAGGGCCCTTCCGGCCGGGGTGCTCCGCGAACGGCTCACAAGCACACGACACGCCATTACGCAATGCCTGCCTAAGCGGGCACAGGGGAGTTAAAGAACGATGAAGTGGAATACCAAGATCCTGCGGACCGTCGTCGTCGCGGCGAGCCTCGGCGCCATGGTGCTCTCGGCCATCGCCGAGCTGAAGTGGTAATCGCGTAGTCGCGATACGCCCGCACGGCGTTCGCCTGCGTTCTTGGCATCCCCCTCCTGTACAGGAGGGGGATTTTTGTCCTCCTGCCACTGCATGTGCTGCTCCCGGCGGTATAGTGGGGCCAGCAGGGGCGTCGTTCACTTGCGGCCGCAGTTCACGCGCGTCCCTGCTGGCTGCGAGTACCACCAGGGACGTCATGCGCGGGTTTCCACGGCCGGCGGCCGTTTACATTCTGTTTACCATTAGCGTCGGCGTCGCCATCCTGCTGCGCCAGGCGTCCCTGCCGCCCGCCCCGCCCGCCCTGCTGGCCCAGATTGCTCTCTTCGCGCTCATCTCGGCCCTGGCCGATCTGCGCCAGCTCCAGTTGAGCTATCACGCCAGCTACTCCGTCTCCACGGCGATCAACTTCGCCAGCGTCATCATCTTTGGCCCGCAGGCGGCGGTGTGGATCAGCTTCATTGGCTCCGCCATCGGCGACATCTGGAAGCGCAAACCGTGGTACCGCGTGGCCTTCAACGCCTGCGCCATCACCATCTCCGTCGCCGCCGGGGCCGCCGTGCTCACCATCACCCGCAGCACCCAGCCCGGCACGGTCAGCCCCGACGACCTCCCCGCCTACGCGGGGTACATGCTGGTGAACAGCACCACCAACAGCGCCCTGGTCTTCACCGTCATCGCCCTGGCCACGCGCACCCGTCCTTGGGAGGTGGCCGTGGCGAACTTCCGCGGCCTGCTGCTCCCCATCATCGCCATGTTCCCCCTGGGCGTGCTCATGGCCGTGACCTACCTTTACTTCGGGGGCTTGGTCGGGCTGGCCCTACTCGTACTGCCGACTGTGGCGGTCTACGGCGCCCTGAACAAGGCCCAGCAGCTGCGCGAGCACACCCGCGCCGCCCTGGAGGCCCTGGCCGATACCATCGACCAGCGGGACCGCTACACGGCGGAGCATTCGCGCCGCGTGGCCCAGTACGCCGAGGGGATCGCCACCGTGCTGGGGCTCTCCCTGGTCGAGCGCGAGACGCTGGTCGCCGCCGCGCGCGTGCATGACCTGGGGAAGATCTCCACGCCAGACGCCATTCTACGCAAGCCCGGCGACCTGGACGACTGCGAGTGGCGGATCATGCGGGAGCATCCGCAGGCCGGCGCCGCCATTCTCGAGAAGCTGCCCATGTACCGCGAGCACGCCAAGCTCGTGGCCTACCACCATGAGCGCCTGGATGGCGCGGGATACCCGCACGGCCTCTCTGGGGCGGCGATCCCGCTCGGCGCACGGATCCTCGCCGTGGCCGACGCCTTTGACGCCATGACCTCCGACCGGCCCTACCGGCGGGCCATGCCGGCCGCCGTGGCCATCGCGCGGCTGCGCGAGGCGGCTGGAACACAGTTCTGCCCTGAGGTGGTGGAAGCGCTGGCGCGGTCCCTGGCGCTCAACCTCGCCCCGCTGCCCGCCGCCACGCCGCGGATGCCCGCCTCGACAGGGGTGCCTGCTCGCGTGGCCGTCTGATCATGTGGGTCAGGGCGCCTTTCGTCCCCTCTCCCTTTGGGACAGGGCTAGGGTGAGGGCCCCTTTTATTCATGCCTGGCGAGCAGCCCCTCTGGGAGAACGCCAGGCCTCGCTTCCCGCTCCCTCGCTACTCGCTACTCAGCCCTCACTACTCAGCCCTCGCTACTCGGCCCTCACTACTCGCTACTCCGTCCCTCTGGGACGGCCAGGCGGGCGATTGCGCGGCGCGTCCGCCAGCGCCGGAACCCGCGTGACGTCCAGGTACCTGGCCGGCCGCAGCAGCTTCTCTAGCTCCGCCTCATAGTCGGAGACGGCTAGCTCGCCGCGGGCGAAGCGCTCCTTGAGCAGGTCCATCATGCCCGCCTGGAACTGCTGATACGTCAGCTCACCGGCGACGTACCGCCGGCGCAGCACCGTCTCCGGCGAGAGCCCTGCTCCTGCGCCGCCCGGCTCGGCAGGCGCCGGCCGCCGGCCGCCGCCCAGCAGGCGATAGAGAAGGTAGGCCGGCCCGCCGAAGATCGCTGCCAGGATCCCCACCGGCAGCGCGAAGGCCACCAGGGTGATCACCAGGGCCAGCAGCAGCACCGGAACCACGATGGCAATCGCCAGCAGCCCCACCGGAAGCAGGGCGAGACCCATGGCGGCATGTCCGACGCCGGCGCCGCCCAGGAGCGACAGCACGCCGAGCACAATGATGGCGATGACCAGCGCGCGCAAGGCCCGGCGCGCACGGCGGCGCCTCAACCTGGCCATGGTAAACCTCCCTGCCCTGGCCGGCACGTCCATTCCATTGCCATCATCCTATACGCTGCCGCCCCCCTCCGGCAACGTCCGGCGCTCCCCCGTGGTGCCGACATGGTGGTTCGGAATTCAGTTCCGGCGGGGAGCGGGGCCAGGGGGTGAGGTCTTCTCTCCGCGTCACCGTGTCCCCGCGTCTCCACGTCGGAGGGGAAGTGGGGACCCTGCGGGCGGGGCCTGCATCCAGTTATCCCGGCTGGTGGAGCCCTCACCCCAGCCCTCTCCCTTTCGGATGGGGGCTCCCCGCTGGCGCTCCCAAACGGACAGGGAACTTCACGTTGCCGCGTCCGGGAATAAGTAGCTGCTCACGAGCGGGGGGTGCGGACGCGCGGCTGTGGCTTGGCCGGTACAATGCCGGCCACGGGACGGGGCGCAGGACAGGGCGCAGGACAGGGCGCAGGACAGGGCGAAGGACGGGGCACGGGACGGGGCAGGGGAAGAAGCAGCACAGGTACGGAGAGAAGCGGAGCGAGAGGAGCGAGCGCAATGGCCAAGCCGAAGGTGGCGTGTCACCTGATCGTCTTCCGCGGGCGCGACCGCGAGGATCTGGATGGGGTACTCCGCGAGGTGCAGCAGGCGGGGTATGACGGGGTGGAAGGGCGCCTCTTCTTCGATGGAGATGGCGCCAGGGCCAGGGCGAAGCTGGCGGAGTACGGGCTGGAGCAGGGGACGATCTCGTCCGGCTACGCGTCGCTGCCTGAGATCGGGCGCACGCTTGAGTACGCCACGGCCGTGGGGGCCAGGTTTATCATGGTCTCCGGCGTCGGGGACCACCAGAGCGAGGGGCTGCGGGCGTACGAGCAGTCGGCGGACCTGTTCAACGAGGTGGGGCGCCGCTGCCAGGCGGCCGGCGTGCAGTTCTGCTACCACAATCACTCCTGGGAGTTCATGGTCTACGACCGCGCGACCGGCCGGCCGATCGAGGGGGCCTGGTCAGATGACGAAGGAAGGTGCTGGACGGCCGACGGGAAGCGCCTGGAGCAGGCGGTGACGGGGCTGGACCGGCTGTATGAGGTGACCGACCCGGCGCTGGTCAAGGCTAACGTGGACGTGTTCTGGGTGCAGCACGGGGGCCGGAACCCGGCGGCGTTCATCCAGAAGTATCGGGACCGGATCGGCTACCCGCACCTCAAGGACCTGCGGTACGTGGGGCCGGAGCCTCGCCGCAAGGGGCGCCTGGAGCGCGAGGAGGCGGAGTTCGTCGAGCTGGGGCGGGGGGAGGTGGACTTTCCATCAATCTGGCGGGCGCTGGAGCCGCTCAACCTGCCCTGGGTAGTGTACGAGCAGGATCGCTCCACGATCCCGCCGGGGGAGGCGGCGGCGGTCAGCCGGCGCTACCTGCGCGAGGCGCTGGGGATCTGATCCTCGCACGGAGCTTACTCCCGCGGTGGCGCGGCGTGGCGGCGAGCAGACGCCTGGCCATTCGTTCGCCGAGGCGGAGGCTGTAGTTCTGGCCGCGGTCCTGCGGCAAGACGTGCGCCATACGGGCCAGGTAGACGCCCGGCAGGGGCGTCTCGTGCGGCGGCAGCCGCTTCAGATAGTCCACCGTGACGATGGGCTGCGCGTAGGGCGCCTTGCACACCCAGGGCCCGGTCACCCAGTACGGTGTCTATGCGGAAGAGATGGTGATAGCAGCGCTCCAGCGCGCTGGGACCGACGCGGAAGCCTACGGCCAGCCCGCCGAACTGCGCCTCGCGCTCGAAGAGCGTCACGCGGCAGCCGGCTTCGGCTAGGCGCAGGGCGCCCGCGGGGCCCAGCGCCCCGCCGCCGAGCATGCCTATCCGGCGCCCATCGGCGCCGGCCGCGGTGACGGCGGGGGACGATGATGGTGCGGTGTGTGCAGCCATGGTGAGACCTGCCAGTGGGGAAGGAGTAGTGAGGAGCGAGGAGCGAGTGGAGCCTTCACCCTAGCCCTCTCCCATAGGGAGAAGGGACTCAAGGAGCCCTCACCCTAGGTCTCTCCCTCAGGGGGAGGGGATTTTCCCAGAGAGAGGGAAGGGATGGTCGGGGATGATGGATCTGGGCTAGGAGCCTCGCCAGGAAGTGGCTTCGGCGATGGTTGCGGGGGGCGCGGGGGAGTCGGCGCCGCGGCGCAGCTCGGGGCTGGGTGCTCGGCGGCGGGGCCTTGCCGCCCCCGAGCACCCAGCCGAGGACGCCGGCGCGCCAGGCGTACCAGAGGCCCAGCAGGGAGACCGGCACGATGTGCGCGGCGTGGACGACGAGGACGTAGGCCAGGGCTGGCGCCTGCGGCACGCCGAACTGGACGAGCACGCTCTGCCCCAGGAAGTCGAACACCCCCACGTAGCCCGGCGATGACGGGATGAGCGTCCCCAGGTTCGCGACAGCCGTGGTGAGCACAGCCAGGGCCAGTGACGGCGCCAGCGGGAAGGCGAACATGAGGGTGAAGTACATCCCGGCCTCCAGCAGCCAGGCGCCGCAGGAGAGGGCCAGGACACGCGCGGTGGGCCCTACGCCCCCCAGCGCCCCCAGCCCGGTGAGGAACGACGCCGCCAGGCTCTGGATGCGGCCGGCCAGGTCGGCGGGCAGGGGGCGCGTGGCCAAGGCCATCAGCCGCGTGGCCAGCGCCGGCCGCGCCCCCATCAGGGTGAGCGCGCCGGCGCTCATCCCTCACCCCCCTGTGCCGCCACCGCGCGCGCCACGGCCCCCGGCTGGGCCAGGGAGTTCGGCTGGTGCCGGCCCCTGGCCAGGCCGTGGACGGTCTTCTCCCAGTAGCTCGGGGCGTAAAGGTGGGGGTTGGAGGGGAGGGCGCTGGCGTGGCGGGGTGGCGCGGGGGCCCATGCGCTAGACTGCCCCTGTATGGAGCAGACGCGGCCGGGGAGCGCGGGGGGCGATACCGGCTATACCGACCTGCTGGGGCGCCGGCGCGTGGCGAAGGATGACCCGATTGTGGAGGCGCTGGGGGCGCTGGATGAGGCCAACTCGGCGCTGGGGGTAGCCAAGCGCGCGGCCCAAGACGAGCGGACGCGCCGGTTCATCCACCAGGCGCAGCAGGACCTGTATGAGATCATGGCGGAGCTGGCCATGCCGCCGGAGCATCCCAAGGCGGCGCGGATCGAGGCATCGTTTGTAGACTGGCTGGACCGCAGCCTGGCGAGCGTGCGCCGGCGGGTGGCAATCCCGCCCAAGTTCGTGCTGCCGGGGGCCTCGGACGCCTCGGCCGCGATCGACGTGGCGCGGGCGGTGGTGCGCACGGCCGAGCGGCGCCTGGCGCACCTGGCGCATGCGGGGACGCTCAGGAACCCGCACTCGCTGGCGTACGTGAACCGGCTGTCGCTCGTGCTGTATTACCTGGCGCGGGCGGAGGACGTCGCCGCGGGCGTGGACTTCGATCTCGCTGGCGCGCCGGCGGAGCGGCCGGAGCTGTAGAGGAGCGGCCCCCTGGCCCCCGTGCTCCGACGCGGGGACGCAGGGAGACGACCGCACCCCCTGGCCCCCTGCGCCAGCGCGGAGACGCGGAGACGCGGAGAGGGGAGGGCAAGCCGTGACCCCCTTCGGTCGAGGCCAAGCCGTCACCCCATTCGGTCGAGGCCAAGCCGCATCCTCTCCCGCACACGGGGGGAACGAAGGGAAGTGATGAACCGGACGGTGCCGGCCGTGCGCCCCTCTCCCGCACACGGGGGGAACGAAGGGCAGAGGCGGGTGGGGATCGAGCGCCGCAATTGCGACCGATTTGCAATAATCACGGGCTGCACGGTGAGGGGGCGCCAGCCGCGCATGTCGCGGGGGCATGCCCCGCCGGCAATACTGCTGGGGAGATTGCGCACGATGGCTACAGACACACCGGCCACAACACCGGCTACGGCGCAGGCGAGCGCGCCGGAGACGACACCAGGATCAGGAGCTGCTACGCGGACGCCGCACGACTGGCACTCCGCCGAGTATGTGCGCCAATGGGTGGCGGAGAATGAGGCTCGCCTGGACGAACGGCGCCGGCAGTTCGACCTGCTGGGCGACTTCATCCCGCATCCGGCCGGGGCGCCCCTTTCCATCCTGGATGTGGGGGCCGGGTGGGGACCGGTGACGCGCCACCTGCTGGCGCGCTTCCCCAACGCGCGGGCGGTGCTGCTGGACTACTCTGACTTGATGTTTGCAGAGGCGCGGCCGCGCCTGGCCGCCTATGGCGCGCGCGTGCGTTACGTGCTGGGCGACCTATCCCGGCCGGGGGCCCTGGCGGCGGCGGTCGAGGCAAACGGCGGCCCGTTCGACGCCATCGTCTCGTCGTCCTGTCTCCACAACATCAGGCCGACGGAGCGGATCCCCGCGCTGTACCGCGAGCTCCGCGCGGCCACCGCGCGCGGGGGCTGCTTCCTCAATCTGGACATGGTGGGCAGCGCGTCGCCGGAGCTGCAGGCGGTGTGGCACCGCGCGCGGGTCGAGCAGCACCGGCGACGGCGCCTGGCCGAGACCGGCGTGCTGCCGTCGTACGAGGAGGCGGAGGCCGAGGTGCGCTCGCAGCGCCGGCGGCACGGTGGCGCTGCGCCAGCCGCGCCGGGGGCGTCCCCCGACCCGACCGGCGAGGTAGGCGGGGACGCGACCCCGGTCCAGGGGGCGAGCGGGCCGGCGACGTTCGCCACCAGCGGGGCCATGAGCCGCTCATTGTACGATCACCTCACGTGGCTACACGAGGCGGGGTTTGACGTGGTGGAGTGCTTCTGGCGGGAAGGCAATCGCGCGCTGATCGGCGGGTACGTGCTGCCGCTGCGGGAAGCGTGACGATCGGTGCTGGCGGACCTCGCCCCCTTCGGCCCCCGCACCGACACGGGGACGCGGAGACGCGAGGACGCGGGCCAAGACGATGCGCTCTCCGGATCGTCTGGTTATGCCTTCGGCGATCCGAGCCGCGGGTGTGGGCCGCGCTGGGATCGAGCAGGCTTAGCAGGCGAGGATCCAGCCCGTGGCGACGACGGCAGCAGCAACCACCACCGAATACCCGCGCATCGTGCGCCGCTCGGGGGTGTGCGGTGGGAGCCCGACGGTTGAAGGGACAGCCCTTCCCGTGTGGCTACTCGTCCGCTTCTGGCAAGACGGGGCACGGAAGGGCGAGCTGCTCGCGATGTGCTCGGCTCTGACGCCGGCCGGCTTGCACAGCGCGCTGGCGTACTACTGGGATCACAAGGGGGAGATCGATCGCGAGATCGAGGCGAACCGGGTGGAGACCGCCATCGCGCGCCTGCGTGCCGACCCCGAGTGGGTGGAGGAGCAAGCCGGTACGTTTCGGCGGGCGCCATGGGGCGCGGACGTGCCCTGGCGGTGCACCCAGCAGTCGCTCAACACTCGCACCAGAAGCAGAAGCGCCACAGAGCCGCTGACCGGCCACGTTGTCCGCGATCAAGCGGCATCTGGACGCCGACGTCGACCCGCCGGCGGCCCGGCTCTTGCGCGCCCGCCAGCTTGACGTCATGAGCGCCGATGAGGTCGATCTGGCGAACGCCAGCGACGAGGAACACCTGGCCTATGGCGAGCGAGGGCCGCACGCTCGTGACGTTCGACGTCGCGGACTTCCCGCGGATCTACGACGAGTGGCGGTTTCAGGGACGTACTCACGCCGACACTCTCGTCTCACCGCAATACCACCGGCGGCAGATCGGCGAACTGATCCGTCACCTCGAGCGAGCCTTGCAGTCTGCCGCCAAGCAGGACCTTGCCAACCGGCTGCGTTACCTGAGCGAGTTCAGCACATAGCACTGCCCGCATCCAGATCATGGCCTCGGCTCGTGCACGCCCGCTTGCGGGGCGGGCGCGAGGACATGCCCGCAGGCGTGCTTTCCCAGCCGTGCCTGCGGTACGCAACGCAAGACAGGCCCGACCGAAGGCAAGTCAGTCTTGCTGGGCCCGCTTCGACTGGAGCAAGCCGTAGGAGGCGCTGGCCCGCGTCCTGGGGCGGGGTGCCGGCCGGAGGTAGGAGGACTACAGGGCGAGGGGCGTCATCGCCGGTCGCGCAAGGCGGGCCAACTCAGCGAGCCCCCTGCGTACCCCGGCTGCGCTCCCTGGAAGGGGCGAGCTACTCGGCGCCGGTGTCGAAGTCGGCGACGTCTCCGTCCACGCCGTCTACCTCGGCCCCTTCCGCAACGTCCGCGAAGACGCCCTCCCCCACGCCCACGTCGATGGCGCTGGCCCCCAGGACCGCTCCCAACTCCTCGCCCGTGGGGACGTGGAGGGCGGCGAGCCAGGCGTCGATCTCGTCGCTGCCCGCAGGGGCGGCGCCCAGGGGCCCCGTCGCGCCGGCCGCGCCGGCCGGCCCACCGAGACCGGCCGGGCCAGTATCAACGCCGGGCGCTGCGGGCGCGGGCTGCCAGCCCGGCGCGTGGTGGGCGAACAGGGACGTGACGAGCAGCAGGGGCAGGATGCTGGAGAAGGCGTCGGCCGGGGCGTACTGGGGCCCCACGGGATAGAGCTCGGGGCGCTGGGCGCGCAGGTCGCGCACGGCGGCGGGATCACGCAGCAGGGCCAGGAGGCGTTGGGCGCGTTCCCGCCCCAGCGCGGCCTCATAGCCGCGGGCCGCCTCGTACAGGTAGCGGGTCAGCGCCTCTTCAGCGTTCGGCGCCGCCGCCAGGGCCGCGCCGGCCAGGCGCTGCACGTCGTCAGGATCGAAGCAGATGGCGTCACTCTCGCCCCGCTGATACTCGAGGGGCACGAGGCTGAGCAGGCGCTGATAGGGCTCGGTGAACGCGCGCACGTCGGGCTTGGGCAGCTGCGGGATGTCCGGCAGCGCGGCGACCTCCTGGGCGAGCAGGCCGGCGCGAGCGGCGGCGCCGCTGGTGCCGATGGCGTCCCACGCCTCCCGCTGGGCCCGGCGGTGGGCCTCGGCCAGGGCGCGGAACTCCTGCAGGGCCTCTGCCACGCGGGCGCGGATGGGCTCGACGGCGGCGGCCTCAAGCGAAGCTTCGGCCGGGCGCCCATCCTCGATGGCCGCATAGCCCCGCGCCAGCCGCTCGCGCGCCTCGCGCTCGGCGGCCTCTAGCTGCCGGCGGACGGCGGCGGCGCGAGCCCCACGCTCCTCCCCGCCATACTGCTCCAGGGCCACCAGGTCGGCGCGAAAGGCCGCCTGCGGGCCGAAGGTGAACTCCAGCCAGTGCTTGAACTCGTCGAGGCGCCGCACCGCCTCCTGGGCTTCCTTGGCCGTGGCATCGCCGACCAGCGAACCGAGGGTGAGGCGCAGGCGCCCGAGGATACCGAGACCGGTGCCGGACTTCGCCATAGGCGAGTCACTTATAGCACACCGCTGCCTGGTGCGTGGGCCGGCCGCGCCCGGGTCGCATCGAGTGCTCCCCGATGGTGGAGCCCCTAGCCTGGCTCAGGGTTGCTGGCGGAAGGAATAGCGAGTAGCGAGTGACGCGCCCTCACCCTAACCCTCTCCCAGAGGGAGAGGGAACAGGGAGCCATCACCCTAACCCTTCCCCATGTGGCTCACTCGCGCCGCACGGCGATGCACGGCATCGCCAAAGCAGAGCCGTGCAAAGCGTGGGACAGAGAAGGCCGCGGACGTCGCAGACCCGACCTGCCACCACGGGGCTGGTGTGTCATGATGGGCTTGAGGTGCCAGATGAAAAGCCGGAGGACACGTATGACCGGCGGTGGACGGATCGTGGTGCCGGCGGAGTTTCGCCGCGTCCCCGGTCTTGCGCGGGGCGACGAGGTGATCCTGCGCCTTGAAGGGGGTGAGCTGCGCGTGCTAACGCGGGCCCAGGCCATCCGCCACGCACAGGAGCTGGTGCGCCGTTACGTACCGGCACGACGGTCGTTAGTGGACGAGCTGCTGGAGGAGCGGCGGCGCGAGAGTGCTGACGAACGCGGCGGTGAGTAGCGGACCAGTGCGGAGCCCCGCGGCGCTGGATGCGTCGGCGGTGCTGGCGCTGCTGAACGGGGAGCCGGGTGTGGAGCGCGTCGCCGCAGCACTGGGGCCGGATACCGTCATGAGCGCCGTCAACTATGCCGAGGTGGTCGGCAAGCTGGCGGATGCAGGGATGCCGGAGGACGTGATCCGGCAGGCGCTCTAGGCATTGGGGCTGAACGTCGTCGCGTTCGATGGGGCGCTCGCGCATCGCGCCGCGCTGCTGCGCGCCGCCACCCGTAGCGCCGGTCTGTCGCTCGGCGACCATGCCTGCCTGGCGCTGGCTGCGCACCACCAGGCGACGGTATTGACCGCCGATCGCAATTGGGCCCACCTCCCGCCGGGCCTGCAGATCGTGGTCATTCGGTGAGAGGGGAGGATTGTTTTATGCGAGCGGAGCGCTCACCGCCGCCCGCGGCGCGGGCCCCCGCTCTCCCGTTGGGAGAAGGGGCTAAAGGTGCCGTCACCCTAACCCTCTCCCAGACGGAGAAGGGGCTCGTCGCTGGCCGTGGAGAGGCCAGGTTAGAGCGGGTCGCGCTCCCACGGGAAGCGCTGCGTGTTCAGGCGCTGCTGGACCCCGTAGGGGCCGCTGACCCAGGTGCGAAAGCCATCGGTAAAGGCGGTCCAGTTATCGCTCTTGCGCCAGACGAATAGCCCGGTGGTGGTGGCCTGCTCCGCGTTCCCGTTGGCGAGGTTGAACCGCTCATTCTCCAGGCAGACGCCGGCGGCGGGGCCGATCTGCTGCCATAGGGCGGCGAAGCCGAGCACGAACTGGCAGCCGGCGCCTGCGGGCACGGCCGGCGCGGCGATGGGCACCGCGCCGGGGGCCGGCTGGCCGCGCCGCGCGCCGAACTCCTGGGCCCAGTAGACGCCGAGGGGGCCGCCGGTGGCGACGCCGACGCCAATCTCGGTGTAGGCGCCGTTGAGGATGTTGGCGCGATGCCCGGGGGAGGCCATCCAGGCGGCGACCACCGCCTCCGGCGTCCGCTGGCCACCGGCGATGTTCTCGGCCAGGGCCGTCCAGCCGGTGTAGCCAGCGTTGGTGGCGCGGGTGGCGAAGTCCGGCACCGGCCCGCAGGTGTGGGCGAAGCAGGTCCCTTGCGCCAGGATGGCAGCGTAGGCCTGGGCGGCCTGCGCCAGGTTGGGGTGATAGGCCAGCGGGGAGAGCCCGGCCCGCGCCCGCTCGGCGTTGGTCAGTTCGACGACGCGGAACGCCGGATCATCAGCAGGCAGACCAGCAGGCAGGCCGGCGGCCAGCGCGGTGGAGCGCCTCGCTGGCGCCGGGGCTACGATCATGGCGGCGACGGCCACGACGCTCACGAAGCTGAGCAAGAGAGCGGGTGCCGGCAGGAGCCGGACGGCCCTCGTCCGGCCACCAGCGGAGCTACTCGGGACCACTGGTCGTCACCTTGGCGTTACCGGATACCGTAACGGCTGCCGGCGCCGCGGGGTGACTGGCGTAGGAAAAGATGGTGAGGGCGGAGCCCTCCCCCTAGCCCTCTCGGAAGTGATGCCCTCACCCTAGCCGTCTCCCAAAGGGAGAGGGGACGGATCTCCCAGACGGAGAGGGGATGGTGAGGCTGAGGAGGGACTGTGGCTCAGGTGCGAGGGCGCTGGGGGATGGGGAGGTGCGTGCGCCCCCAGCGGAGGGCACGGGCGTACCAGGCCAGGTCGGCCACCATGTAGTCGATGCGCGGGATGAACTCGGGGCGCAGCAGCCGGCCGTGCTCGTCGAAGATGCTGCGCGCCTCAGTGAAGTGGACCGATTCGCGGATGGGCAGGGCGTGGAGCTCGATCAGGACGGACTTCAGGTGCTCGGTGGCGCGGATGCCGCCCGAGAGGCCCCCTGAGAGGCCGGTGGCGGCCACCGGCTTGCGGCGGAGCTCATCGTGCAGGTGGTCGATGGCGTTCTTGATCGCCCCCGTAAAGGAGTGGTTGTACTCCGGCGAGTGCCAGATGGAGGCATCGGAGCGGGCCAGGGTGGCCCTGAACGCCAGCACGCTCGGGTGGTTGTCGCTCGCTTCCGAGTCGTCGTACATGGGAAGCTGGAGCTCGCGCAGGTCGATCAGCTCGGTCTGGTGGCCGGCGGCGGCCACCCGTTCCGCCAGGAGCCGCGCCGGATAGAAGCTGCGCCGGTGCTGGCGGATGCTCCCTAGGATGACGGGGATGAAGAGCGGGCCGGTGGCAGCCATGGCCGTGCTCGGGGGCCGGCGCGCTCAGGCGCCGAAGCTGATGCCGACGCTCTTGGCGGCCTGGACCAGCTCACCGTTGGGGTCGACCAGCTTGGGGCGGGCGATGGCCTCTTCGATGGGCACGTCCACGATGTCGGTGCCGCGGAGGGCCACCATGCGCCCGAAGCCGCCGCGGGCAATGAGGTGGACGGCGGCGGCGCCGAAGCGGGTGCCCAGCACGCGGTCGAAGGGGCTGGGCGAGCCGCCGCGCTGGAGATGGCCGAGCACGGTGGCGCGGGTCTCGGCGCCGCAGGCCAGGGCAATATCCTCCGCCAGCCGGTTGCCGATCCCGCCCAGGCGGGGCATCCCGCCTTCCAGGCCAGGCCGGGCCTCCAGGAAGGTGGGCTCGCCCCCCTGGGGCACCGCGCCCTCGGCCGCGACCACGATGGAGAACTTGCTGCCGCCGCGGGCGCGCCGCACCAGGGCCTTGACCACCTCGTCCAGGCTATAGGGGATCTCGGGGATCAGGATCACATCCGCCCCGCCGGCGATGCCGGCCTCCAGGGCGATCCAGCCGGCGTGGCGCCCCATCACCTCGATGACGAAGACGCGATTGTGGCTCTCGGCGGTGCTGTGCAGGCGGTCAATAGCCTCGGTGGCGACGTGCAAGGCGGAGTCATACCCGAAGGTGACGTCGGTGGCCGCCAGGTCGTTGTCGATCGTCTTGGGCACGCCCACCAGGCGCACGCCTAGCTCCAGGAGCTGGGCGGCGATGCGCATGCTGCCGTCGCCGCCGATGGTCACCAGAGCGTCGACCTCTAGCTCTTTGAGCCGGTCGACGACCTCCTGGGAGCGATCGATTGTCCCGCCCCCTTCCTTGGGCATGGCGAAGGGGTTGCCGCGGTTGCTGGTGCCGAGGATGGTGCCGCCCCGGGGCAGGATGCCCCGCACGTCGGCTGCGGTCAGCGGGCGGACGCGGGCGCCGCCGCGGCCCAGCAGGCCGTCGAACCCGCTCTCGATGCCCAGGACCTCCCAGCCGTAGACGCTGATGGCCGTCTTGACCACGGCGCGGATGACGGCGTTGAGGCCGGGGCAGTCGCCCCCGCCGGTGGAGACTGCGATACGTCGGATCGCGCTGGCTACCATGTTCAGTTAAAGGATAGGTCTTGCAAGGAGGATCGGTCTTGCAAGAAGGGAGAGGGCTCGCGGCCGGCATGGGACGCTACCAGAGAGGTACCATTCGTAGAGCATACCGAGATGCCTGTACGGAACGCCGTGGCTGCGGCGCGGTCCAGAGCGGAGGCCATGGCCCAGGCGCGGCGCCACTATGCCGGCGCCGTGGGGGTCCACATCGGCGGCACGGCCTGCCGCGCCGCGGCCGGCTTTGACGAGCAGCACCTCTGGCGGGGGCCGCGCCCGGCCGGGGTGGAGGCCATCTGCGACGCGATCGTCGACGCGGCGCGGCGCGTCGAGCCGGCGCCCCAGTTCGTGGTGGTGGCCACGCCGGGGAAGGTCGATCCGAAGACGGGGGTCGTCTCGGGGGCCGCCAACCTGGGGAGCGATTGGGCTGGCGTGGTCCCGCTGCGCGACCTGCTGGTGCAGCGCCTGCAGTGCGAGGTGGAGGTACGTAACGACGCCGAGCTAGCGCTGGAGGCGGAGAAGCGGCGGGGGGCGCTGGTGGCGGTGAACGACGGCGCGCTGATCACGCTCAGCGCCGGCGTCGGCGTGGCCCTGCTGGTGAACGGGCGGGACCAGCCGACGGAGCTGGGCCACAGCGTGCTGCAGTTCGACGGGCCGCCCTGTGAGGGGCGCCCGCACCGTGGCTGCTTCGAGAGCTTTCTGGGGGGGTGGGCCCTGCCCAAGCGCTATCGGGAGCGCCACCCCGAGTTCACCGGCACCGCCGCGCGGGAGATCCCCGACGACGAAGAGTTCTGGGCGGAGATGGGGGCGCGTCTGGGCGAGCTGGTGGTGACGCTGTGCCTGCTGGGCCAGCGCCTGGAGGTGATCTCCCTGATGGGCGAGGTGGCCCTGGCACGCCAGCGTTTTCTCCTGCCTGCGGTGCAATCACGGGTGGAGATCGAGGCGTCGCTGCTGGGTACGGTGCCGCGGCGGATCGTGGTCACGCCGCTGGGCCATGACGTGGCGGTGCTGGGGGCGCTGCTGCTGGCGCGGGACCTCCTGTATCCATTCCAGATCCCGTAAGGGCTGCGCCGGTCCCCCCGGCCCCCTGCCCCGACGCGGAGACGCGGGGACACGCAGACGCGGAGAGGGCAACCCTCACCCCTGGCCCCTCTCCCGCACGCAGGAGAGGGGGACGTTCGTCGCCGAGCCTGACCCGGAGCGGGTGTTCCCCTCTCCCGCGTGGGGGAGAGGGGGACGACGACCAGGGGGAGAGGAGTTCATCACCTTCGGCCGGGGTCAAGCCGCACGGCGGGGCTAATGGGCGGTAGGGGTGCGCCCCCGCCTCTTCCGCTCCGCGCCTGCGAGGCTGGACGCGGGCCAGGGCCGTGGAGACGTGGCGCTGCTAGTCCTCCGCCACGACGACCCTGCTGGGTGCCGCCATCTGGCTGCGTCCACACAAAATCACCGCGGCCAAGTACGAGCAGCAGTGGACGTGTCACAGCACAATTGGCGACGAGTGCAGGGCCGCGGCCAGGCCGCGGGCGAAGGCTATGGCGCCGCTGCCTGCGCCGTAGTCGGCCGAGAGCAGCGTATAGCAGCCGCGGCCAGGCCGCGGGCGAAGGCCATAGCGCCGCCGCGGGCGGGGTGGCGAAGGATGAGGTCCGGCGGTCGGCCCAGCCGCGCCAAGGCTTCGGCCGCGCGCCGTCCGACGGCGATGGGGCGGGCGTCCGGGAAGGCACGCAGGAAGAGCTGGAGATAGCCCAGGCCCTCCTCTAGCTCGCGGGCGTCAAGCGGGCGGTTGTGGCCGGCATCGCCCGGCGGGTGGGGATGAAACGGGAAGGCGTTCCAGACGAGGGGTGGGGCAGGGAGCAGGCGAGGCACGTGGCGCCAGACGATGGAAGCAGTGGCCTCCGAATGGGGCCGGCCCAGCCACTCGCCGGCCTCGAACCTCGCGCCAGCGAACAGGCCCCAGCGGCCCAGATCGGTGACCAGCAGCCGGCGACTGGTGAAGGGAATGCCGGTCACGGCGCAGCCGCGGTAGCCGGGCGCCTCGCCGACGAGGATAGTGGCCGCCCCGCAGCCGCCGGCCACGTCCAGGTAGCGGCGCAGGTTGGCCAGGCGCGCCGCGCCGGCCGCACCGCGGTAGGGATTGGCCACCGTAGCCGAGTCGGGGCGCCTGCCCAGGCGCTCCAGGAGTTGCGCTAGGTCGCCGGCCGCCACAGGCCAAGGGTACCTGCGCCGGCCTGCTTGATAGCGAGTAGCGAGTGGCGGGTGGCGACTGGCAGGTGGCGAGTAGCGAGTGAGGAGCCCTCACCCTGGCCCTCTCCCACAGGGAGAGGGAACTCTTGGTTGGCCGTGAACAGTCCAGGAGAGCGCCAGGCCGTGGCCGTCGTTCCCCTCTCCGACGCGGAGAGGGGCCAGAGGGTGAGGTCCCTCCTCCCTTCCGGCCCAGCCCCGGCCAAAGGGGTGAGGTCCGTCCTCGCGGCGCCGCGCGTGCCGGCAGGCCGCCGGCGCGCCGGTTAGCACGCTCCCACTACTGTTGGTGTCGGGCCCGGCGTCGGCGTCGCCGTAGACGATGGCAGCACCACGGTGAAACAGGCCGGGCTGGCATTGAGAAAGCCGTCGGGGCGGCGGACAAAGACGCGCGCCGTTCCGGTGCCGAGGTCACTCGGTACGCGGCCCGCAATCGAGGTATCCGACCAGCCGTTAGCCTCCACGGGTGCGAACGAGCTCCCCATCAGCACCTGGCCGGTCACGGCGCCAAAGTTAGAGCCGGTGATGAAGAATGAGCTATTGGGCGCGCCGTAATACGGGTTCATCGACGAGATCGTGGGTGGCGCGGGGGTAGGGGTAACGGAGGGCGTCGGGGTAAGCGACGGCGTCGGCACGACGGTCGGGGTGTCTGTGGGCGCGGGGGTGGGGGTGACCTGGGGGGCGAAGCCGATGGCGTTGCTGAAGACGCCATCGGCGCGGCGCACGCGGATCACGCCGTCCACCGCCCCCTGGGGGACGGTGACGATGATGTTCGTGTCGCTCCATACTTGGGCGGTGGTGAGCTTGCCGGTGAAGAAGACGTGCCCGGGCTGGGTACCGAAGTTCCGGCCCCGAAGCACGATGTCCTGCCCGATCGCGGCCCCGCCCGGCTCCGCCCCTTCCAGCACCGGCGGCTGGGGGTTCGTCGTGGGCGTGGCCGTAGCGGCCCCCTCCGGTGGGAGCGGCGTCGGAGTAAGGGTTGGCGGGGCAGTGGGGAAGGGGGTGACGGTGGGGATGGGGACCAGGGTAGGCGGGACGGGGAAGGTTGGCGCCGGCGGGACCGGCGTCGGCGAGGGAGGCACGACCAGCGGCACGTCCTCCCGTTCGAAGGCGGCCGTCAGGTCGGTCCCGGGGAGATCAAAGGGGCGAGCGAGCCACTGGGGGAAGCCGGGCGCGTACTGCGCGGCGAAGCGGCTCGACGCCGCCTGGGCCAGCAGGGCCGGTGGCACGTCGCGCCCGCGGATGAGCCCCTTGAGGTAGTCCGCCAGCAGGAGGGGCTGGGTCAGCCCGGTGCCGGCGTCGAAGTGCAGCACGCCCCGCTGGAAGCGCTGATAGATGAAGGCGGCGTTGGCCGGATCGGCGGCGGGGCGCGACGTTGGAAACCCCAGGAGCTCCAGCCCGATGAGCACCTGCACATTGGGGTCCGTCTCACCGCCCGCCCGCGCCGGGGCCAGGAAGGCATCCAGGAAGCCAACGGGCAGCCCCCGCCACTCGTTGGGGACGGTCGTGGCGAGAAAGGCGGCGACGGCCTGACCATAATCGGGCGTGTCGGGCGAGGGCGCGGCCGAGGCCAGCAAGGGCTCGAAGGCGGGCACCGTGGCGTTGCCGAAGTTGGTGTACGGCAGCAGGCCGTCGTCCAGGAGGTTCAGCAGCCCGACGCGCCCATCGGGGGTGAGCTGCATCACGTGGCGCTGGAAGAACTGCACGCGCGTGCCCAGGAGCAGAAATGGCCGGGAGGTGGGATAGCCGAAGGTGGCCACGGCGCCGCGGGCCTGGAAGTACTGCCAGAACGGATCGTCGCCGATCTGGAAGCCGGTCTCGGGGAAGAAGCGCTCGCTCGGGCGGCCCTGGGCGTGGGCCACGCGGGCGGGCTGGGCCGAGCTGCCGGCTAGGCCCAGGGAGGCGATAAGCAGGAGGGCAGCCACCGGCACGATGGCCAGCAGCAGGCGGAGGGCGCGCCCACGGTGTGGCATGCGGCCGGATGATACCGGATAGGGGCGTCCCCGCGGCCCCGTGCTCCCCGATATGGGGACGCAGGGAGTAGCCCTCACCCCCTGCCCCCCGCTCCGACGGGGAGACGCGGAGACGCGGCGAGTGGTCGTCTCGCCTCGGGCGGGCACTCCGGCCCGCTCTCACAGGGAGACGGAGCTGGTCACCGGCCGCGAAGGCGGTGCCCTCACCCTCGCCCTCTCCCGATGGGAGGGGTCCGCTCTCCCGTCAAAGCAAGAGGGGACGAAAGGAGCCCTCACCCTACCCCTCTCCCTTCGAGTGACGCGGCTCGTCGTGCTCCCCCAGGAAGAGGGGACGCCTCGAACGCGGGCTATGCGCTGAGGGGGAGCTCGACGCGGGCGATGGTACCGCCGTGAGCACTGGGCAGCAGGAGAAACGTGCCCTTGAGCTGCTCCGTGACCAGGCGCTGGACGATGGACAGGCCGAGGCCAGCGTGCTGGTCGAGCGAGAAGCCATCTGGCAGCCCATCGCCGTCGTCTGAGACCTCGATCACGATCCGGCCGCGGGTGGTGGCGCCGTCCTCGCCCTCCCCGCCGGCCTCGCGGGCGGTGATGGTGACGCGCCCCTGGTCACGATGCTCGAGGCCGTGCAGGATGGCGTTGCAGATCAGCTCGTTGAGGACCAGGGCCAGCAAGGTCGCGCTCTCCGAGGCGATCGTGACGTTGGCATCGGTCACGTCCACCTCCACGCGCTTATCCGGCGGGAGGAGGTCGGTGATGGCGATGTCCGCCACGCGGCGGGCCAGCTCCTGGACGGTGGTGGTGCCGATGCTCTCATCGGAGAGGAGGTCATGAGCGGCCGCCAGGCTCTCGATCTGGGAGTGGGTGATGGCCAGCGTTTGGGACGCCTCCTTGCTCTTGGTACGGCGCATCTGCATGCGCAGGAGCGAGGCCATCATCTGGAGGTTGTTCTTGACGCGGTGGTTGAGCTCCAGGAGGAGGGTGCTCTTCATCTCCAGGCCGCGGCGCGTCTCGTCATAGAGGCGGGCGTTCTCGATGGCGATGGCGGCGTCGTTGGCGAAGGTGAAGAGGAGCTGGATCTGGTCTTCGCTGAACTCGTGGCGCTCGCGGGTGTAGACGGAGATGCCGCCCAGGACGCGGTTGCGGCTGATAAGGGGCACGGAGAACATGGAGCGGTAGCCTTCCTCCGCCACCCAGCGGGCGGCGGACGAGAGGCGCAGGCGCGGATCGGTCTGGGCGTCGTAGATGACAATGGGCTTGCGCTCGGCCACGGCCAGCCCCACCGCCCCTTCGCCGACCTTGACCTCCACCTGGCGGTACTGCTCGGAAAGGTTGTAGTCGGCCACGATGGACAGGCGCTGGCGGGCCTCGTCCAGGACGAAGATGCCGGCCATGTCGGTGCCGGTGAGCATCGCCGCCTGGCGCGCCACGGTGGCCAGCACCTCGCGCAGGTCCAGGCTGGAGACCAGGGTGTGCGTGACGCGCTGGAGTGCCTGGAGCTGCTGCACCTTCTCGCGCAGGCGCTCGTCGGTGAGGCCGTAGAGGCGGGCGTTCTCAATGGCGATGGCGATCTGGCCGGCGACGGTCTCGGCGAAGGCGATCTCCTCGGGGGTGAACTCCTTGGTGGCGCGGGTCTGGATATTGAGCACGCCGACGAGCTTGGTGGTGGCTTCCTGGGCGCGGAAGAGGATGATGGGTACGGAGAGCCAGCCGTGGTACGGCTCTTCCATCAGGGCGGGGACGTAGGCGAAGCGCCGGTCACGCCAGGCGTCGGCCAGGGCCACCGGCTTGCCGTAGAGCGCGGTCCAGCCGGTGATCCCTTCGCCGAGGGCGAGCGAGATCTGGCCGACGGCAGCCGGATTGAGGCCGCGGGTGGCGCGCAACACCAGCCGGCCGCTGTCTTCGTAGAGGAAGATGGCCGTGACGTCGGCGTGCATGACCTCGGCGACGACGTCTACGGTGTGCGCCAGCACCTCGGAGAGGTCCAGGCTGGAGTTGACGACGGAGTTGATCTTCTGCAGGGCGGCCAGCTCCGCCACGCGGGTCGTGAGCCGGCGCTCCGTCTCGCCCCCGGGGCGGACGGCGTCGTGGTAGCCGGCCACCAGCGCGCTCAGGAGCCGCTCCGGCAGCTCCTGGAGGGCGGCAGCCTCGCGGCTGCCGGGCTGGGCGGCGGCGGTGAGCGCGGCCAGGCGCGCGGCGGCCTGCCCCGCAGCGCGGGCCAGCGGGTCGAGGCGCGCGGCGTCAGCACGCAGGGGACGCTCGGCCAGCAACGTCGCTTCCATACGCATGGCGCGCAGGAGCTGGCTAAAGCGGTCGTCGGCGGACTCGCGGATCAGGCGGTGCCAGCGGGCGTAGAGGGCGCCGTCGCCATCGGCGCCGGCGGCAAGGGCATCGCTGGCGCCACCGCTCGGGCCAGGCGGCGGGTCGCCGGCCGGCGCCTCCGCGTCGTGTGTCTCAGGGCCCGGGGCGGGGTCCGGCTCTTCGCCCAGCAGCCAGCGGCAGAAGGCGGCGGCTTCCTGGAGTGGCGTGCGGCGCGCAGGGTAGGCGGCGGGTTGCATCTTGACTTCATTCTACGGCCTCTGGTTGCCACGGGCTGCCGTCTTTCACGAGCGTGGGGACGGACCTCACCCCCTGGCCCGCGCTCCGTGTCGGGGCGGGGGAACGCCGGCTACGGTCGTGGGGCTGGGCCCCGCCGCCCCCGCTCCGTGTCGGGGCGGGGGAACGCCGGCCAAGGGGAGAGGACGTTATGTGCGGCGGCTGCGGTGCATGGGATGGAAGAGGCAGCCCTCACCCCCTTCGGCCGGGGCCGCGCCGCACCTCTGCCCGACCCAGCCCCACCGTGCGGCTTGGCCCCGCCGCCCCTCTCCCGCGTGCGCGAGAGGGGGACGAGGGCCACGGGGAGAGGAGATCATCCGCGGCGGCTGGGGCCGGGAGCGGAGACGAGGGCCATGGAGAGAGGAGGTCTTGGATAGGAGGGACGAGGGGACGCTGGCCCGTGTGAGGGGGCGGGCTGGCCCGGTCAGGCTAGAGGGAGGCGGGCAGGGCCGGTTGAGGCGGTACAATGGGTGTCACTCCTGCACCAGCGCGGGCCAGGGCCGGTCCGGGCCGGTGAGCCGGCGCCTGGGATCTCGCCGGGCGTGCGTTCCAAACCATTCGTAAGGAGAGATCCAGCCGCATGCTGTCCGATCCCAAGACGGTCGAACGCCTCTTGAACTACATGGCCAAGGCGGTCTGGCTGATCATGGCCTATAGCTTTGGCACCATGGTCGGTAAGCTGATCCTCTTGGCCCGCGCGGGGTAGAGCGCGCGGCCGTCGCGGTTATGGCCGGAAGGGCAGGTGGATCACCTGCCCTTTTCCTTTTTGCTCTTACGACCAGTGCAATGGGCACGCTCTTCCAGCACGAAAGGTGAGTGGCCTGTACCTTTTCTCAGCGCCCTGGAAACTCCATGACCGGTCGCTCCTGGTTGTGGGGCTGGGATTGGGGGCATAGTCCAGTGAGGCTGAGGAGTTGCTCGGCCCCTATCGTCCCTTATGCGTGTCTTTGTGCACGAGTCGACGCGGCGCCGCGCCGCCCTGGATACCTTGTGGAAGTGGCCAGCCTTCCTGGGGCGCAGGTGCTCCGCAGGAGCATGGCTAATTCCTGTCGAAATGGCCGGCTTTTGGATGGGGCGCTGGTGCCCCGGACGGGCATGAGTGCCTATTCAGGAGGCGGAGCCCTCACTCTCTCCCATAGGGAGAGGGAACTCCTTGCCGGCCCTGAATTGTCCAGGCTGGCGGGCGATGGTGGACAGGGGGACCGGTACCGACCAGGGCTTCCGAGGTAGCGCGTGGCGGCCGCGGCGTACAGCCATCCACGGATGGCCCGCATGGCGCGCTGGACTAGCGCCCTTCGAACGCCTGCCTCAGTGCGGCGATGTCGATCTTGCCCATCTCCAGCATTGCCTGCATGGCTCGGTTGGCCTTCTCGGGGTCCTTATCTCCCAGCATCTCCGCGAGCGCGTTGGGGACGACCTGCCAGGACAGGCCGTATCTATCCTTGAGCCAGCCGCACGGCCCTTGCGCACCGCCCGCCGAAAGCTGCTCCCACAGCCGATCGACCTCCGCCTGTGTCTCGCACTTCACGAACAGTGAGATTGCTTCAGTGAACTTGAACTGTGGCCCGCCGTTGAGCGCCATGAACTCCTGGCCGGCGAGCTGGAAGGTCACGCACATGACGGTGCCTTTGGGACCGGGCCCGGCATCGCCGTAACGCATGACGTTGACGATCTTTGAGTCGGGGAAGATGGAGGCGTAATGGTTCGCCGCCTCCTCGGCCTGGTTGTCGAACCACAGGAACGTGACAATCTTCTGCGTCTGCATATCTGCATCCCTTTCGACGGCGTTGTGCTGACGGCCTGCACCGCGCCAGCGCGTCCGCTCTGGCCTGGCTGGCGCGGTGCTACTCCGGCAGGGGCCAGTCGGGATTCCAGGCGACCTCCCACAGATGGCCATCGAGGTCCTGGAAGTAGCCGGCGTAGCCACCCCAGAAGGTGTCCTGGGCCGGCTTGACGATCCTGGCGCCGGCTCGGCCGGCCTGCGCCAGCACGGCGTCGACCTCCTCCTTGCTGCTGACGTTGTGGCCGATGGTGAGGTCGGTGGCGCTGGGCGGCTGCACGGCCGGGCCGGTGTCGCGGGCGATGCTGGCTCGGGGCCAGAGGGCGAGCCGCAGGCCGGGCTGGAGGTCGAAGAAGGCGACGGCGCCGTACTCGAACTCCCGGCCGACGATGCCCTCGGTGGGGAGCCCGAGCCCGTCGCGGTAGAAGCGGAGCGACACCTCCAGGTCGTCCACCCCCAACGTGAGCACGGTGATCCTTGGCTTCACAGCATTGCCTCCTGGCGCATGAAGTGTCCCTGCTTCGGGCGCCGCTCGATGTCTCTCACGTGGATGCCTCCTGTACTTGCTGATGCGCTCTACGTGGCGCCCCGTCGTTGTGGGGGGCCCCACCATGAGGACGAATGAGGGGCGCCGGAATCGACAGACCGGCGGCCGGCCTGCCGCGAATGCGAGGCGCGTTCGATGGCCTGGCGACCATGCACGGCCGGTCACGAGACCGCACCGGGCGGTCCGGGTGGCTGGGCGATGGCGCAGTAGTGGAGGCCAGCGACGGCCCAGCGCCGGCCTTGCCGGACCGCGATCTGGGTGAGGCGGAACCGCCCCGAGGCGTCGCGTCCCTGGTACGTGCCGCGCTGCGTCTGCGTCCCCACGGCCACGGCGGCGTCGCCGTACAGGCGGACGAGCACATCCGCCCACGAGAGTGAGGTGTACCGCTGGTCTCCCGACCGCCGGCCGGCGAGGTACTGCTCCCTGTGTCGATCACGAACCCGAGCGGGCCCACGCAGACGAAATCCTCGGCGAGCAACGCGTCCAGGCTCGCCGCGTCGCCGCGCAGATCGGCTGCGGCCCACTGCTGCCCCAGCTCTAGGATCTCTTGCTCCGCCGTGCTGCGGTCGTCCATGGCTTGTCTACCGCCTGCGTACTCCCTTGCGTGTAATTGGTTCTGGCTTACCGTTGGGGCCGGCCAGTGACTGTCCGGCCTGACTTACCCCGGTCGCCTGCTTGGTGTCAAAACTCGGCTACGGCTGGGATGACGTCCCGGCCCATCACCTCGATCGGCTCGATCCGGTCGATCCCCACCACCCAGCCGAAGACGGTCTGGACGCCCATGCTGGCCAGCCAGCGGAGGCGGCCGATCAGCTCACCGGTCTTCGAGCCATCCCGGCCGACGTCGAAGGCGAAGGGCGCCGTCTTCTCGATCGCGTCGTAGTTGCGCCTGGCCTGCTCACAGAGGCGGCGCAGCCGGTCGAGCTGACGGGGGATCTCGGGCGAGGGGCGGATGTTGCAGGCGTCGGCGTACTTTGCGACCAGCGGCAGCGTCCGGTGCTCGCCGCTGCCGGCGATGAGGATGGGCGGGTGCGGCCGGCTCAGGCTCTGGGGCACGTTCAGCGGGCGCTCCATGCCACGTGCTTGCCATAGAACGGCCGCTCGTCGCCGTGCTCGCCGTGCCACATACGCAGGCAGGCCTGCACCGTTTCTTTGAGTAGCTCGAAGCGCTCACGAAGCGGCGGGAAGGGCAGGCCGAGGCTCTGCGCCTCCTCGGGATAGTCGCCAGCGCCGATGCCGAGCATGGCGCGGCCGCCCGAGAGCACGTCCAGCGTGGTCACGATCTCGGCCAGCAGGCCGGCGTGGCGGTAAGGGACGGCCGTGGCCAGCGCCAGGAGGCGCACGCGCCGCGTGCGGGCGGCGACGAAGCCCAGCGTGGTGTAGGCCTCGATCTGGCTGGCCTCCGGCCCGCCGACGATGGGGTGCAGCCAGACGTGGTCGGCCACGCTGATCGCGTCGAAGCCGGCGGCCTCGGCCGCTTGGACGGCTTCGGCCAGTGTCGGGCCGAGGGGAGGCGCCCCACCCGACCAGTTCGTCATGGCGATGTGCAGCCCGAGCTTCATGCCGGCGCTCCTTGGGCCGGCTGCGGCGCGACGCGCGCTGGCCGCTGCGCGCCGGTGCTCTCGAGCCGCGCCCTGGCGGCGGCCGACAGGCGTTCGGCGAGGCCTATGGCCAGCAGGCCGACCACCAGGTGGGCCGCCTGGACGATCCAGTGGAGGTGGCCGGGCAGGAGCGCAGCGTGGGCCAGGCCGAACACGGGGACGACGAGCGCCCAGGCGAAGGCCACGAGCACGAGTGGCCACGGCGCGCCGGCCCAGGCGGCGAGCCCCGTCTGCGCCAAAAGCAGTACGACGAAGAGCAGCCCGCTGAACAGGTGGAACGGCAGCGCGACGCGCAGATAGCCGGTCCAGAAGGCGAGGCCGAGGGCGAGCTGGAGCAGCCCCGTGGCGCGGATGAGCACTTGGACCACGGTTACGGCGGCCAGACGTGCGCCGCCCTGCGCGCCGTCGCCGCGCGTGGCCACGACCAGACCGCACAGCAGCGCCAGCACGATGCCGACGTGGAAGATGAAGTCGGGAATGGTGTGCGGGCCGACGCCGATGACGCCGACATAGAGGCCGACCAGCGAGCCCAGCAGGGCGAAGGCCTGGGTGGCGAGGCCGATCAGGCGGGTTCCTGCCGGCCAGAGCCAGGTCAGCGCGAAGCCGGCCAGCAGGACGGTGCTGATCACGCTCTCCGGCACGTACGCGCCTTCGTGCTCGTAACCGAGCGGGAGGACACCGGCGTGCACCAGGGCGGCCAGCGCGAAGCTGGCGCCCGTGACGAGCAGGCAGAGACGGATGGTGCGGTTCATGGTCCAGGCTCCCTCTTCATGGTCCAGGCTCCGTCGCGTTCGTGATGTTCTGGGGAGCAGCCCTCACCGCTTTGGCCACGCCCGCGCCGCACCCCTACTCGACGCCACCCCACCGTGCGGCTTGCCCCCGCCGCCCGCTCTCCGCGTCCCCGTGTCCCCACGTCTCCGCGTCCCCGCGTCGGCGCGGGGCGATGAGAGGCGCGAGGTCGGCCACAGGTGGCCGGCGCCAGGTTTGTACAGACAGTCTAAATGAATTGTATGGACTGTCTGCTAAAATGTCAAGGGAAGGGTGAGTCGTCGTTCGTACCGGCTGGGCCAGCGGGAGGCGGCCAGCGCCCGGACGCGCGCCCGCATCCTGGCCGCGGCGCGTGCGCTCCTGGCAGGACCGGCCGGCATCCTTGGCTTCAGCGTCGACGCCGTCGCCGAGCAGGCGGGCGTGGCCAGGATGACCGTCTACTACCAGTTCGGCTCCAAGCGGGGCTTACTGGAGGCCTTGCTGGACGACCTGGCGCGCCGCGCCCTGATCGGCGCCCCCGGTGGGGGGGAAGGGCTGCCCGCCGCCTTCCAGCGGCCCGACGCGCTCGACGCGCTCGACGCCTTCATCGCCGCGTTCGGCCGCTTCTGGGCCGCCGACCGGCTGGTGCTGCGCCGGCTGCGCGCCCTGGCCGTGCTCGACCCGGACTTCGAGGGGGTGCGGGCGCGCGACGAGTGGCGGCGGGAGGGGGTGCAGGTCCTGCTGGGGCGCCTGGCGGAGCAGTATGGCCGCCCCACTGCCGAGTCCCGCGCCGAGGCGGCCGACGTCCTGCACACCCTGACCAGCTTCGAGACCTTTGATACGCTGGCCGGCCCCAGCCGCAGCCCCGAGGAGATGGTCCCCCTGGTGCAGCGCCTGGCCCGCGCCGCGCTGGGCCTGGCAGCGCGATGATCCGTGCGGGCGATGATCCGCGCCGCCTGGGGCCGGCGTGAAGCGGGTGCGAGCGGGCTGGGCGCTTGAAGCGGCGTCAGGGCCCGTCGCGGATCTCGGGGTGCGCCGCCATGATGGCCTCGGCCACGTCCCAGATGCGGGGCAGGAGGGCCCGGACGTCTTCGGCGCGGCGCTGCAGGTCGGTGAACGAGGCGATGCCCAGATCACTGAGTAGCCGGCGGTAGCCGGGGTCGAAGGCCTGCTGCAGACCGGGAGGCGCATCGGCGGCGAGCACCTGCCGGCAGCGTGAGGCGGTGACGGCGATCCAGAACAAGGCCTCGCGGTGGAGGCCACGTTCGATCAGCTCGCGGCTGCCGTCGATCGCGATCGGGCGGGCGGCGGCGCTGATGTCGGAGGCGAATGAGAACGGCGTCTTGATCAGGGCGCTGGCCGCGTCGAAGAGGGGAACGAGCGCGGCCAAGTGCTGCTCGACGCGCGTTCGGCTGATGTGGGCGCAGCCCAGCAACGCCAGGAGCGCGTCGTACAGGTCCAGGCAGCCGTACTCCTCCAGCAGCTCGCGGGCCGCGACGTAGCGTCGGCGCACGGTGGGGTTCCGCAGGCCGGCCACGAGTACCACGTGCGCCGTGACGCCAGTTGGGAAGAGCCAGCCGATGACCTGCTCGTGGAAGGGAGCCGCGGGGTTGAGGGCCGCCAGCTGCTCCAGGATCCGGCCCCGCGCGTGCGCGCAGCGGGCGCGGACCCAGCGGCGCCTGGCGAACTCCCGCGACACCGCCGCTTGGAGGGCGGACAGGTGCCCCGACGGGTCCAGGATGATGCCGCGCCGCCGGAAGCCGCCGGCCAGATGGTAGTGGCCGAGGGCGGCCTCGGGCGTCCGCACCAGCTCCAGCGCGAGGGGCGTTACGTCAAGCAGCAGGCCGTGGTAGAGAAGCTTGCCGCGCCGGCTCGGTTCAGGGGGGGCGGTGAAGACGACGTTGAGGTCCAGATCGGAGGTGGCGGAATGCAGGGCGTCGTCGGGCAGCCAGGCGGTGGAGCCGGCGAAGTAGGCGCCGTGAAAGCCCGGCAGTCGGCTGGCCTCTTCCACCACCCACCGGCGCGCCACCGCTTTGGCCTCGCCGACGGTCATACGCGCTGGCTCTTGACGGAGCTCCATCGCGTCCATCACGTTATGGTCGATCACCTCAGGGTGAGCGTACGGCCACCCAGCGACCCAGCGACGTGCCGATCTGGAAAATCGCGCTACTCACGGTTCATTCTCCCACGCATTCGTCCACGCAGGCGCTGAACGACGCGCCGCGACAGGGACATAGTCCGGGGACCGGTCCATTCCGGACGTGCAGGCGCTACCGGGTCCCGATCCCATGTCGATCCGGCCGGAGGCCGCTTGTATAGGTGCTGAGAACGTGTGACGTCGAAAGGGGTCTTCAATGCCTGAGGTACGAACGCTGCTCACCGGTCTGGCCGTCGGTGGATCGCCGCGCTGGCGCGAGGGCCGGCTCTGGTTCGGCAACTGGGGCGCGCGGGAGATCGTCGCGGTCGGCCTCGCTGTTGCCCGCGAGGTCGTGGCGCAGACCACGACGCCAGCCGCGACCCCCCATCGACTGGCTGCCCGACGGCCGCCTGCTGGTGATGGGCCAGGAGCTCTTGCGCTGGGAGGCGGACGGGTCGTTCGTGACGCATGCCGACCTGAGCGGCCTCTCCGATGGCGCTTGCTCCCAAGCTGGTGGCGGAGGTGGCGGGAGCGGAGGCGGGGCTGGCCATCAGCGATGGTCTCGACGGGGTGCTCTTCGTGGCTATTCCCTGCACCACGCCATTGGCGCCAATCTATCCCGCCGCCCTGGCCGTGGGTCATGCAGGGGAGGCGCCCGCAGCCGGCGGCGCGGAGCCGCGGGCGCACGCGGCGGCCCGCTCCAGGAGCAGATCGCGCTCGCGGGCGTTGCGCGTGAGCGACGCCGCCCGTTCGAACTCGGCGCGGGCCTCGTCGACGCGGCCGAGCTTGACCATGTGATCGCCCCGCACGCTGGGCAGGAGGTGGTAGGCCGCGAGCGCTGGCTCCGCCGCCAGCGCATCGACCAGCCCCAGGCCGGCGGCGGGGCCAAAGGCCATGGCCACGGCCACGGCGCGGTTGAGCTCCACCACGGGTGACGGCGCGAGCTGGGCCAGGGCATCGTAGAGCGCCGCAATGCGCGCCCAGTCCGTCTCCGCGGCCGCCCGCGCGCGGGCGTGGCAGGCGGCGATCGCGGCCTGGAGCGCGTAC
>DAOTTI010000244.1:0-33521 GCA_034437795.1 Chloroflexota bacterium
GGGTCGCGCCGCCGGTCCCGCCCCAGCCGGCGCTCAGCACGTGCTCGGCCACGGGGAAGACGCTGAAGATGTCGCCCTCAATATCGATGTCGTCGTAGATGTACGCCTCCCCCAGCGTGACCTCCTTCGGCGGCCAGAACAGCGCCCGCACTGCCCCCGGGTGGCGCAGCACGAGCGTGAACCGCGCCTCCTGCCCCGCCTCTGGTCCCCACTCCGTCCCATCCCAGCAGCGGACGGCGAAGTTGCGCGGCCGGTAGCCCGCCAGCAGCCACTTCAGGAGGTCCAGGCTCTGCCTCACGGCGCGGTCATCGGGCAGTGCCCCATGCGCCACCGGCGCGCCCTCGCCCCCTGGATCAGCGCTGGCCACCGCATGCCCCACCACCTCGTTCGTCTCTCGGTTCATCTACGTGCGTCCTCCTCCGTGCCCCGCGTCCCTGGCCTCGCCCGGATTATCCCCGGCCATTGGGAAGTTCCTTCTCCCTTCGGGAGAGGGCTGGGGTCAGGGCCCCGCTTAGGGATAATCTGAGCCAGCGCCATCCGGAGCTTTCGCGCGCGCCCGCCGGCCCTGCCCAGTTCCATTGTGCGCCCCTTCGTGCTATGCTGGCCATATGGCACGCATCCTCTACCTCAGCGCCACCGGCCCTGCCGATCCCACGCGCGCCTCGATCCCCTTCCACCTGGCGGCCAACGGCGCCGTCGAGGTCGGGCACGAAGCGGAGATCGTCCTGGCCGGCGACGCCACCGAGCTGGTCAAGGCGGGTGTCGCGGACGGCGTCCGCGGCGTAGGCATCCCACCCCTGGCTGATCTCCTGGCCAAGACCGTCCAGAAGGGCATCCCCATCCACGTCTGACGGGCCTGCGCCGTCGCCCGTGGGGCGACCGACGCGGACCTCCAGCGCCTGCCCGGCTCGCGGTGGGCCGGACCAGACGACGTCGCCCGTCTGACCGTCGCCGCCGACCGCACCCTCACCTTCTAACCCGCCGCTGCGCCCGCCCAGCATCCGCCACCGCGCCGCCCATGCCCCCGGCGCCGTGGGCACATCCTCTCCCCGTGGCCCTCGTTCCTCCTCTCCGTACCAGACCGCGGGCGGCGGGGCCGCCACTGGTCAAGTCGACTTCCCACGGCCATCGTTCCCTTTCTCCGACAAGGAGAGGGGGCCAGGGGGGGTCCCTTCTCCTCTCCCGCGCGCGGCCCCGGCTGAAGGGGGTGGGGTCTCTCCTCTCGCGGCGCGGCCCTCGTGCCCCTCTCCCGCACGCGCCCTCACGCGGGAGGGAGACGAGTCCCACCGGAGGAGCGGGCCAGGGCAGAGGCCACGTCTCCCGCACGCGGGAGGGAGACGGGCAGGGGGTGAGGGCTGCCCTCCCGCCGCACCCGGCCGGGCCATCCGGCCCGCCTCGCCCACTGCGCCCTGCTACACTTCTGCCCACTGCGGGCACGCACCTTGCATGTGTCCCGCTGAGCGCAGATCCCCCAGCCCCCTGCGGCCGGCCGGCGCGCCCCGCGCCTTCGGCCGGCCACAGCGTGGCCCCTTCCACGAGACGCATGGCCATCACGCTGACCGAACTCGAGTCCGTCAGAACCGCTTTAGCACTGGTCTTCGCCGCCGCCCTGGCTGGCTTCCTGTGGGAATGCCTCGACGTGCTTAACGCCGTCACCGGCCCTAAGCGGCGCCGCACCCCTCGCCTCTAAGCCCCTGCCCTACCCTGGTCGATCAGGCGCGCCCATCACCGGCGCGCCCCTCTCCCACTGACGCGAACCGATACGCCGCCGCTCCACGCGGCCGGCCAGGCGAGTGACCGAGAGGGCTGCTTTCCCCAGATAGGTGGCCACTCCCCTCGCCCCAATGCCCCCTCTCCACGGGTCGCCCCCGTCGGGTACGCGGAGAGACCACGCGTCCCCCAAAGAACCCAAAGAACGGGCGCGACCGGCCGCGTCGTATCGCGGACCAGTCGCGCCCGCCACGACTGCAGGCGATGAGCCCAGCTTATGAGGCCGGCAATCAATTCCCTCTCCCGGAGTGGGAGGGTGAGGGCTCCGCATTCACGGCCAAGGGGCTCCCTCGCCCTCTGCGCCAGGGGGAGGGAGCCGCTCGCGGCCGATCCGGGCCAAGCCGGTGCCGCCTCCGCCTCGGTGCCTGTCGCCCCTCCTGCCTTATGTCTGCTGCCCGGCCGGCGCCGGGGCCATGGCGCCCATCGGCCGGAACGCCGCGACCAGCGCCCAGACCCCCACCACCAGATGCACCACGTCATCCAGCAACTCCAGGTTGGTCACCCCCAGGTTGAGCTGGGTCGGCGGGGTGCCGATGACGATCAGCCCGAGCACGGTGAACACCAGCGCCACCACCCCCACGATCGCCGT
This sequence comes from Chloroflexota bacterium, assembly GCA_034437795.1. Lineage (GTDB taxonomy): Bacteria > Chloroflexota > UBA11872 > UBA12225 > UBA12225 > DAOTTI01. Next base: position 2,360 of record DAOTTI010000244.1, read on the forward strand.
CAGCCACTTCTGGAGCGTGGCGTTCAGTACGTAGGCCGCGGCGATGGCCACGATGCCTAAGATGGTGTGCGCGATGTTCTCCGCGTTGTCGAACCAGAGCGCCTCCCCCAGCAGCCGCCCTTCTGAGACGGGTTGCAGGATAAAGCCGAGAATACCGAGCACCAGCAGAATGACCCCACCAATAATGAGGAACTGTCTGGGATTCATGCCATGTCCTCCCAAGGATCCCAGCGATGCCCCGTGAGCGCGCTTCGCCGTTCTATCTTCGACCCACGGGGACCGCCTTCCATACAGCCGTCAGCCCGTATGCCTCAGCCAGCCCGATTGCTGACCTTGCGCTGCTCTCCACCACCTCCCTCCGCAAGATTTACCAGGTCTACCGAAGCTCCAGGAGCGACCACCGGCCGCAGACCTCCGCCCGGCCATACCTGCCATGCCCATGATGCCCGTCCTGCCCCCAGCGGCCGCGCCGCGTTCGCCCCCGTTCAGCGTAGGACAATCCGCCCCCATTTGCAACTCCCCTTGTGGCGCCGGCGCGCCCAAACCTGCCCGATGGTGGCATGTCATGGGCAGCTCCCATCGCCGCGTCTCCGCGTCTCCGCGTCTCCCCGTCGGAGCGGGAGCGCCGGGGCCAGGCCGCACGGGGGGTGGTATGGGGCAGGGGTGCGACGCGGAAGCGACCGAAGGGGGTGACGCCCCTCCACCCGCTTCCACCAACTTCAACCTCGTCTCAACCAGGCTAAGGTATGCTCATGCCGGTCACCGCTCGGCTCCCCGTTGCCCCGCGCACCCGGCGTCGGGCGCTGGCCCTGCCCGTCCACGACGCACCGCCCAGGGAATTGACGTTGCACCGTCTGCTCGATAAGGTTTCAGGAAAGAGTCCCCCCTTCATGCCCGCGTGGTCTCCGCCACGCGCGGCGCTGCGTCGAACCGTGGCCTGCCCCTGCCGGCGGGGGCCCTTCAGCGCTGGCTCTCCCCGCGCTGAACGGCGCCGCAGCGTCCGCAGCTTGGGCCCGGCCGCAGGGGCGGCGCTGGAGCGGAGCTGAAGGGGGTAAGAGCCTCATGCGAGTACCCGTCGACTTTAATCGCCACCGGTTGAGCAGCCGCTTCCTCGACGAGGTCGCCAGGCGCGTCATCATCTATGACGGCGCCATGGGCACCCAGTTGCACGCGCGCCAGCACCTCCTGACCGATGCCGATTTCCTCGGCAACCCCCAGCGCCTCCCCCTGGAGATCCTGGGTATCACTCGCCCCGACATTCTGGAAGACATCCACGCCAGCTACCTGGCGGTGGGCGCCGACGTCCTGGAGACCGACACCTTCCAGGGCCACCCTCGCCGGCTCGCCGAGTACGGCCTGCAGGACCGCGCCTACGAGATCAACTACAACGCCGTCGCCTGCGCCCGCCGCGCCGCCGATCGCTTCGCCACGCCGGATCGGCCCCGCTTCGTCGCCGGCTCCATCGGGCCCACCGGCGCCCTCCCCTCCAGCGACGACCCCGTACTCTCCGCCGTGAGCTTCGATGAGCTGGCCGACGGCGCCCGCGTCCAGGCCCGAGCCATGATCGACGCTGGCGCCGACCTGATCATCATCGAGACCCAGTTCGACATCCTGGAGACAAAGGCCCTCATCTTCGGCTGCCTGCGCGCCTTCGAGGAGACCGGCGTGCGCCTCCCCATCCAGTGCCAGGTCACGCTGGATACCAGCGGGCGCATGCTCTTCGGGACCGACATCGCCGCCGCCCTCACCACCCTGGAGGCCCTGCCCATCGACCTCATCGGGCTGAACTGCTCCACCGGCCCGGACTACATGCGCGAGCCGATCCGCTACCTCTGCGAGCACGCCGCCCTTCCCGTCACCTGCATCCCCAACGCCGGCCTGCCCCTCAACGTCGATGGCCAGGCCGTCTATCCCCTGGAGCCGGAGCCGATGGCCCGCCAACTGGCCGAGTTCGTCACCGAGTTCGGCGTCAACGTCGTCGGCGGCTGCTGCGGCTCCACGCCGGAACACATCGCCTGGCTGGTCAAGCTGATCGGCCACCGCCCGCCCAGGGAGCGCTACGTCCCCGCAACCCCGCGCATCTCCAGCGCCCTGCGCTCCGTCGACCTTCACCAGGACCCGCCGCCGCTCATCGTCGGCGAGCGCGTCAACTCCCAGGGCTCCCGCCTGGCCAAGCGGGCCCTGCTCAAGGACGACTACGACACGCTCCTGCGCATCGCTCGCGAGCAGGTAGAAGGGGGCGCCCACGCCCTGGACGTCTGCGTCGCCCTTACCGAGCGCACCGATGAGGCGGAGCAGATGCGCCGGCTGGTCAAGAAGCTGGCCATGAGCATCGAGGCGCCGCTGGTCATCGACACCACCGAGGCGGCGGTGGTCAAGGCCGCCCTGGAAACCTACCCCGGGCGCGCCATCCTCAACTCGATCAATCTGGAGAACCGCGCCGAGCGCATCGACACCTGGGTCCCCCTGATGAAGGCCCACGGCGCCGCGGCCGTCGCCATGTGCATCGACGAGCGGGGCCAGGCCACCACCGCCCAGTGGAAGTTCGAGGCGGCAAAGAAGATCTACGACATCGTCTGCGGCGAGTACGGCCTCCCGCCGGACCGCCTCATCTTCGATGCCCTCGTCTTCCCCATCACCACCGGCCAGGAGGAGCTCAGGAACGCCGCCGTCGAGACCCTCGAGGGCATCAAGCGGATCAAGCAGGGGCTGCCCGGCGTTCTCACCATCCTGGGCGTCTCCAATCTCTCCTTCGGCCTCACTCCGCACGCCCGCGCCGTGCTCAACTCCGTCTTCCTCTACCACGCCGTCAAGGCCGGGCTCGACCTCGCCATCATCAATCCCTCCCATACCCGCCCCTACGCCGAGATCCCGCCCGAGCAGCGCGAGCTGGCCGAAGCGCTCATCTTCAATCAGACGCCGGATGCGCTCGCCCGCTACATCGCCTTCTTCGAGGGCGTCGCTCCCGAGGCGGCCTCCGGCGCGGGCGCCGAAGACCCCGAAGCCGGCCTCTCCACGGACGAGCGGATCCACTACCGCATCCTCCACCGGCAGAAAGAAGGCATTGAGGACCTCATCGACGCCGCCGTCCAGCAGCGCACCGCCGCCGGCGCGCGCCGCCACGACGCGGCCGTGGACGTCCTCAACGCCGTCCTGCTGCCGGCGATGAAGGAGGTCGGCGACAAGTTCGGCGCCGGCGAGCTGATCCTGCCGTACGTCCTGCAATCGGCGGAGGTGATGAAGAAGGCCGTCGCCCACCTGGAGCGCTATCTGGAGAAGGTGGAGGGCGTCACCAAGGGCAAGGTCGTCCTCGCCACCGTCTACGGCGACGTGCACGACATCGGCAAGAGCCTGGTCCACACCATCCTCTCCAACAACGGCTACACCGTCTACGACCTGGGCAAGCAGGTGCCGGTCAACGTCATCCTGGACAAGGCGGTCGAGGTGGGCGCCGACGCCATCGGCCTCTCGGCCCTGCTCGTCTCCACCAGCCGGCAGATGCCCCTCTGCGTCCAGGAGCTCCATCGACGGGGCCTGCGCTTCCCCGTCATCGTCGGCGGCGCCGCCATCAACCGCCGCTTCGGCTACCGCATCAACTGGGTCGACGACGAGCAGCAGACCCTCTACGAGCCCGGCGCCTTCTACTGCCGCGACGCCTTCGAGGGCCTGGCCGTCGTCGACCAGCTCGTCAGCCCGCAGCAGCGCCGGCAGCTCCTCGCCCGCCACCACGAGGAGTGCGTCCGCGCGCGGGACGAGGAGCGCACGCGGGCGGCCGCGCAGCGCGCAGGGCCACCGGCGCCCCAGGTGCGCCGCTCCCCGTTCGTCAAGGACGCGCCCGTCCCGCAGCCGCCCTTCTGGGGCTACCGCACCGTCGAGATCGCCTGGCGCGCCCTCGACCAGCTGCTGCCCTACGTCGACCGCAACGCCCTCTTCCGCGGCCGCTGGGGCTACGTCGTCCACGACAAGGAGCAGTGGGCCCGCCTCGTCGAACAAGAGCTGGAGCCGCGCCTCCTGGAGCTGTGGCAGGACGCCAAGGTCAAGCGCTGGCTTCAGCCCAAGGGCATCTACGGCTACTTCCCCGTCCAGGCCGACGGCAACACCCTCATCGTCTACGATCCCCAGGCGTTCTCTCCCCCGCCGGCGAAGGGCGAAGGACCAGCGACGAGCACGTCGACCGGCGCTCCTGATCCGTCCGTCGCCCTTCGCCCTTCGTCCACTCCACGCGAGCTGGTGCGCTTCACCTTCCCCCGCCAGGTGCCCGACGGCACCAAGCGCAATGAGGAGCAGCTCTGCCTGGCGGACTACTTCCGTCCGGTCGAGAGCGGCGAATACGACGTTGTCGCCCTCCAGGTGGTCACGGCCGGGCATGCCGCCAGCGAGTACGCCGAACGCCTGCGGACCCGCGGCGAGTACAATCTGAGCCTTCAGGTGCACGGCGTCTCCGTCCAGGCCGCCGAGGCCATGGCCGAATACGTCAACGCCATTGTCCGTCAGGAGCTAGGCCTCGGCCCGCGCCGCGGCCTGCGCTACAGCTGGGGCTATCTCGCCTGCCCCGATATGTCCGAGCAGACCAAGCTCTTCCAACTGATGCCCGTCACCGAGCAGCTCGGCGTCACCATCACCGAGTCCTACCAGTTCGTCCCCGAGCAGACCACCGCCGCCCTCGTCGTCCACCATCCCCAGGCCAAGTACTTCTCCGTGATCGCAACCGGTACTGCGCCGGCTACCGAGCCCGAAGCAGCAGGGTAGCGTAATATGAACACGCTGCGGCGCTCAGTCCTTGACCTGGAGACGGTCGTGCAGAAGGCTCGCATGAGCCTACTTTGTCTCCCAAAGTACTTGACGTCCCCAAGGCATTACCCGTAGCCTCTACTCACCCATGCCAGACGTCACCAGTCCCGCCCGCGTCCCCCGCCACATCGCCTTCATCATGGACGGCAACGGGCGCTGGGCCAGGCAGCGCGGCCAGCCCCGCCTCTTCGGGCACCGTGCCGGCACCAACAACCTCCGGCGCGTGCTGGAAGCCTGCGCCCGCGCCGGCATCCAGATCGTCACCATCTATGCCTTCTCCACCGAGAACTGGGAGCGCTCCCCGGACGAGGTCGCCGGCCTCTTCCGCATCCTGGGCGAGGCCATCGCCCGCGAGGCGCCCAAGCTCCATGAGAACGGCGTCCAGATCCGCCACCTGGGCACCCTCCAGGGCGTGCCGGAGCACCTCGCGCGCCGCATCCGCGAGGCGCTCGAGCTCACCCGCCACAACGACCGCCTGATCCTCAACGTCGCCTTCAACTACGGCGGGCGCGCCGAGATCGTAGAAGCCGTGCGCCACATCGTGCGCGAAGGCATCCCGGCCGACGCCATCGACGAGAGCACCATCACCGCCCGCCTCTACACCGCCGGCCTCCCCGATCCCGACCTCATCGTCCGCACGGCCGGTGAGTTCCGGCTCTCCAACTTCCTGCTCTGGCAGGCCGCCTACGCCGAGTACTACTCCACCCCCGTCTTCTGGCCGGACTTCGACGAGGCCGAGCTCCAGAAGGCCCTGGAGGCCTACGCCGCCCGCGAGCGCCGCTTCGGCCGCGTGCCGGATCCCTCCCCCACCGGCGCCGCGTCGGCGCCGGTGAACGGCGCCGCCCGCGCCCCCCTCACCGTGGCCGCCCGGCGCTGACCGCCCCCGGCCGCCGAACGACGCGCCGCGCCGAAAGACTGGCCCACTCGTGAAGACATCTCGCGCCTGTTGTCGCGCCTGTTGACCACCCCCCGCCACGAATAAGGCGCGGCGCCCGCGCGCCTCTCCCCACCACCCTCGTTCCCCTCTCCGTGTCGGAGACGGGGCAGCGGGGCCAAGCCGCACGGCGGGGTGGGGCGAGGGGCAGGTGCAACGCGGCCCCGCCCGAAGGGGGTGACGTCCTCGCGGTGGGGCCCCGGCCGAAGGGGGTGAGGGCTCATCCCCGCGTCCCCGCGTCTCCGTGTCTGAGAAGGGGCGAATATACTTTGTCAATGTCGCCTCCGCCAAGCTTCAGGGCCTGCCCCGCAGGCCCCATGCCCCGCGCCGGCGGCGGACGCGCAGCGGCTAAGGAGGCACCCCTTGAAATCGACTGGATCGTTCGGATCTATTGCTGGCTCTCCTGAACGTAACGCGGGGATATGCCTGCGCACGCTGTGGACGCCCGCCATATGACCAGCGCCGCGATCGCCTACACTGCCCTGCCCGATAGCGTCGCGGCCGGCGCGGCCCTCGGCGCCGAGCTCAACGCCGCGCTGCATGGCCAGCCCCCCGACGCCGTCATCCTCTTCGCCTCGTCCAGGTACGACTATGTGAGTTTGCTGCGCGCGCTGGACAGCGCCTGCCATCCCAGCGCGCTGGTCGGCTGCTCATCGGCGGGCGAGTTCGCCGGCGCCTCCCAGGGCGAAGGCGCCGCCTGCGCTGTCGCCCTGCGCGCGCCCGACATGCGTTTTGCCGCAGCGGTGGGTCGCGGCCTGCGCGCCGACCGCGTGGCGGCGGCACGCCAGCTGGCCGGCTCGCTGCACGGTCCGGCCGCGCCGGAGTACCGCTATCGCTCGGCCCTGGTGCTGACCGACGCCCTGGCCGGATATGCGGATGACTTCCTTCAGCAGCTCACCGTGCTCACCGCCGGCGCTTACCGCTTCTTCGGCGGGGGCGCCGGTGACGACGCCCAGTTCCGGCAAACCCACGTCTTCTGCGGCACTGAAGCCATCCCGGATGCGGCCGTCGCTCTCGAGATCCTCTCCAACAAGCCGATCGGCGTCGGCGTCCGGCACGGCTGGCAGCCCGCCAGCCCCCCACTGCGCGTCACCCAGTCGCATGGCCTGCGCCTGGTAAGCCTGGACGCGGCCCCGGCCGTCGAGTCGTTCCAGGAGCATGCAGAGGCCACCGCCCAGCGGTTCGATCCGGCCGACCCGCTGCCGTTCTTCCTGCACAATGTCCTGGGCGTCGCCGCCGGCGGCGGTTACAAGCTCCGCGTGCCCCTCGGCGTCGAGCCCGACGGCGCCGTGGCCTGCGCCGCGGACGTCCCTGAAGGGGCGACGGCGCACATCATGGGGGCGACCAGCGCCTCAGCGGTCACCGCCGCCGCCGAAGCCACCCAGGCGGCGCTGCAGCAGCTCGGCGGCCGGCGCCCCAGGGTGGCGCTCCTCTTTGATTGCGTGGCCACGCGGCTGCGTCTGGGCAAAGAGTTTGGCCTGGAGCTCCAGTCGGTGCAGCGGCTCCTCGGCGACGCGCCGTGCGTCGGGTTCAACACCTACGGCCAGATTGCGCGCGTGGAAGGACAGTTCAGTGGGTTCCACAACTGTACCGCCGTCGTCTGTGTCATCCCCGAGTGACCAGAACGAACCGGCAATGGTCGTGCAGCCTCTGAGCCTGGTGCTCCTCGTCACGGCCCTGGCGGACCCTCTGCGCCGCTCCGAAGCGGCCGCCGCCCTGGCCGGCCGTCTGGGGGCCGAGCAGCTACTCATCTTTGTCCCCGACCCGGAGACGGGCACGCCCCTGCCGGCCCTCGGCCTGCCTCAGGTGCTCCCACGCAAGCGCCTTTGGCAGGCCTTCCTCGCGGAGTGCCTCAGGTCCGGCCGCGCCGCCGGCGCGCTCCCGCTGGCGGACGGCGCCGTGCGCCCCGCCCTCGGGCTGGCCGCCGAGGACGGGACGATCCTCGTCCTCCTGGGCGGGGCGCCACTCCCCGACGCCGCCTCTGAGGTCCTGGAGTTGCTCCCGCTCCTGGGGGCCGTGCTGCGCGCTGAGCGCCGGGCGCACGCGGCTGAAGGCCAGGCGGCGGCGGCGCGCCAGGCGGCGCTCGACGCGGAGACGTTCGCCACCGCCCTTGAGACGGCGCAGACCCGCTACCGCGCCGTCTTCGAGGGTGTGGCCGATGCCATCCTCATCGCCGACGCCGAGGGGCGCTACCTGGACGCCAATCCCCGCGCGTCCGAACTGCTGGGCTACACCCGTGATGAACTCCTTCAGCTTCGTGTGGCCGACGTCGTGGCCGCGGCCCCTGCGTGGACCGAAGCCGAGTACGCCAGGATGAAGGCGCAGGGTTGCTGGGCAGGGGAGCTGGACCTGCGGCGGAAGGATGGCTCCCTGGTGCCGGTCGAGGCGCGGGCCACGGCCGTGGCGCTCCCTGCGGGCACGATCTATCTCTCCGCCATCCGCGACATCACCGAACGACGCGCCGTCGAGCGGATGCAGCGCGAGTTCCTTTCCATGGTCACCCATGAGCTGCGCAATCCGGTGACCTCTATCAGAGGCTACGCGCAGCTCATGATGCGCCGCGGCCGGTACGTGGAAGGGGCCGCCGAGGTGATGGTCACCCAAGCCAAGCGCCTCGAGCGCATCATTGACGACCTGCTGGACGTCTCGCGCCTGGAGGCGGGGGGCCTCCAGCTCCATCGCGAGCCGGTCGACCTCGTGGCGCTGGTGCGGGCGGCCGCGGAGCAGGCGCAGGCGCTGACGCGGGCCCACTCCGTGCGGGTGGAGGCTCCTGATGGCCCGCTCGTCGGCCAGTGGGACGCCACCCGCCTGCAGCAGGTGCTGCACAACCTGCTCTCCAACGCCATCAAGTACTCGCCGGATGGCGGCCCCATCGTCGTGCGCGTCGCCGCTGCCGCCGCGGAGGCGCAGGTGTCCGTCACCGACCAGGGGATCGGCATCGCGCCGGAGGCCCTGCCGAAGCTCTTCAGCCGCTTCTTCCGCACTGACGCCGCCCGGACTACGGGCGTGCAGGGTCTGGGCCTCGGCCTGCACATCTGCAAGGCGCTCGTCGAGGCGCACGGGGGGCGCATGTGGGTCGCGTCCGTGCCCGGGCAGGGTAGCACCTTCACCTTCACCCTGCCGTTCCACCCGGGCGAGGAGGGCTCGTGATGAACCGCCTTCACGGCCACGGTCCGACGGTTCGGTTATCTCCCGCGCCGATGGGCCATCCGAGCGAGGAGGGCTTGCCAGGCATGCACGCGCGTGGCGTGCGCCAGGCTCGCCGGGCTCAGGGGCCGCTCGTCTTGAGAGAGCTTCGTGGTAGTCTCTGTCACCCGACGGAGCAAGCCCAGGAACCGCTGGACCTGGGAGGACGCGACGCAGAATGTCTGACCGGTGGCGTCTGTGCGTCTGTCCCCATGCTTCAGGGTAGAAGTCTCCACCGCGTCCCGCCCGCCGGCGAGGCGCGGCCCGCGACTATCGTAGCCGGCACGGGGGAAGCATGAGCGCAGCCCGTACCCTAGAGAGCGCCGGCCCCGTAGTGGTCATCGCCGACGATGAGATCCACATCGTGGACGTGCTCAGTCTGCTCCTCGAGCCGCTCGGCGTGCGAGTGATCAAGGCCTACAACGGCGAGCAGGCGCTCCGAGCCGTGCAGGCCCACCGGCCGCACCTGGTCCTGACCAACGTCATCATGCCCAAGCTCGGCGGTGCCGAGCTCTGCCGGCGGCTCAAGGCGCGGCCGGAGACGGCGACGATCCCCGTGATCTTGGTCAGCAGCCTGCCCCGCGAGGAGCTGCCGCCCTGTCACGCCGACGGTTTCCTCCCCAAGCCTTTCGACCTGGCTCGGGTCGAGGAGTTCGTCCGTGGCTATCTGCCGCCCAGGTAGGCTCCGGCGCTGCACGGCCGCCGTCCAGTTCTTGACCGGCTGAGCGCCGCCCCCGTATCCTGGCCATATGCCTGCCCGTTCACGCCACCCGCCCGCCTCGCCGGGCCACCACTTCCCGCCCTCTGCCCACGCCGCGGGGAGCAGGCACTCCTCTCCCTCTCCCGCCACCCGTGTTCGCGCCCCGCTGGCGCCCGCAGGGGCCGGCGACCCAGCCGCCCTGCGCGCCCGCGCCCACGAGCACGCCCTGGACAACCTGCGCTTCATCCGCGAGACGATGCAACGCGCGGGGCAGTTCACCGCCGTCCCCGGCTGGGGGCTGGTCGCAATGGGGGCCACCGCCCTGGTCGCCGCTGCCATCACCTCTCGCCAATCCACCAGCGAAGCCTGGCTCGCCACCTGGCTCACTGAAGCGGCCGTTGCCCTCCTGATCGGCGTCTGGGCCGTGAGCCGGAAGGCCCGCGCCAGCGGCCAGCCCCTCCACTCCGGCCCCAACCGGCGCTTCGCCCTGGGCTTCACCCCACCCATCCTCGCCGCCGCCCTGCTCACCCTCGCCGCCTACCGTGCCGGTGCCAACGCCCTGCTCCCCGGCGCCTGGCTGCTGCTGTTTGGCACCGCCGTCATGTCCGGAGGCGCCTTCTCCGTGCGCATCGTGCCGGTCATGGGCGCCTGCTTCGTCGTCCTCGGCGCCGCCGCCCTGTTCGCTCCCCTGGCCTGGGGCGATTGGTTCATGGCCGCCGGCTTCGGCGGCCTCCTGATCGCCTTCGGCCTCATCATCGCCCGTCGATACGGCGGGTAACGCGCTCCTCTCCAGGCGACTTCCATGGCAGGCAACGTGGCCGGCGCTCGCTCACCCAGGACGGGGACCGCACCCGCAGCCGCCCGCCGGCGCCCGCAGCCCGCCCAGGACGCGCGGCCCGCTCGCTCCACCCCGCCCTCGCTCGCCCCATTTCCGGACCTCGACCGGCTCATCCATGAGCGCCTCCGCCTGGGCATCGTCAGCGCCCTGGCCGTCAACGAGTCCCTGTCCTTTAGCGACCTCAAGTCGCTCCTCAGGACCACCGACGGCAACCTGAGCGTGCACGCCCGCAAGCTCGAAGAAGCCGGCTACATCGCCGCCACCAAGTACTTCGATGGCCGGCTCCCCAAGACCGAGTACCGCCTCACCGCCGCCGGCCGCCGCGCCCTGGAGCGCTACCTGGAGTACATGGAATCCCTCATCCAGGCTACCCGCGGCGCCTGACCCTCCTCCGCCTCAACGCAACCTTGGCAGTTGAAGCTCGAACCTTGAACGGTGAACCTTGAACTATTCACGCCGTGAGAAACGCCAGCACCCGCTCGGCGAACTCTTGCGGATATTCCCACATCGGCACGTGCCCGCAGCGCTCGAAGATGTGCAGCTCGGCATGTGGGATCGCGCGCTGCGCCGCCAGGGCGTGCGCGACAGGCAGAATAGGATCCTGCCTCCCCCAGATGAGCAGCGTCGGCTGGCGTAGCTCGCGCAGCCGCCCCGAGAAGTCGAACCGCTGCCCGCGTAGGGAGAGCCCGGCCCGCGCCGTAGCGATGAAGGCGTCCACCGCGCCCGGAGAGTGCCAGATGCGCAGCCGGCGCTCCACCCATCCCTCCGGCAGCCGGCTACGGTCATAGCACATGGCGCGGCCAAAGGCCTCGATCTCCCGCCGCCGCGCCCGCCGCAGCGCGTAGCGCGCCAGCGGCAGCGTGGCCACACGGTAGCGCCACGCCACCTCCCGTCCCAGTCCCGCCGCGTCGACCAGGACCAGCTTGCTGATCCGCTCGGGGTACCCCAGCGCCAGCGCCAGCGCCACCACGCCCCCACCTGAGACGGCGATCGCCGGCGCGCAGCCAATGCCCAGGGTGTCCATCAGGGCCACCGCCATCTGCACGTACGACTCGACGGTGTACCGGTAGCCGACCGGCTTCTCCGACCACCCGTGGCCGGGCGCATCCGGCGCCAGCACCCGAAACCGTTCCGCCAGGCGCGGCACGACCCCCAGCCATTCGTCCGCCGACCCGCCGATGCCGTGCAGCAGCAGCAACGGCTCGCCGGCTCCCGCAGCCAGCACCCGCAGCCGCACCCCCACCACTGTCGGCCACAGCGCCTCCACCGCCAGCGGCCGCGGACCATCGTTCGCCGGCGCCAGGGTCGCCACCGCCACCGGCCCCGGGCCGGCGCTCGCTGCCACCATCGTCGTCGAAGCTGGTCCAGATCCCTCTCTCATGGTCTCATGCCACCTCACGTCCACCAGGCGTTTGTTGTCCCTCGCCAGCAGGCCCGCTCCATGCTACCGGATACCCGCCGGCCCCCCGCCAGCCCCCATGCCCCGCGGCCGACGAAGCATTCCCCCTCCCTGTGGGCGCGAGCGATGGCGACGCCTCCGCTCAGCAAGGGCTTCCCTCTCACTTTCGGCGCGAGCGAGGGTGACGCTTCCGCTCAGCAGGAAGTACCGTCTCCCAACGGGCGAGGGTGAGGGGTACAGCGGGCCGCCCCTGGTGGCGGCCCTGGCACTGTCTCCCAACGGGCGAGGGTGAAGGACCCGTCGTGAATGGTCCACGCTAGCCAACCAGATCTGCCATCCCCTCAGACCAGGCGTTACACCGCACAACCTGTCCATGGCGCCAGATCCCTCCCCGCGTCTCCGTGTCCCCACGTCGGGCCCGGGGCGGCGGGGTGGAACCCGCCCGTGCCTCACAAAGTCTGCCGCCTCTTATCCTTTCTGTTAGCACGTTCAGCACGTGAACCAGCAGGTGTATCAATCAGGTGGATAAGCAGGTGGACCAGCACCCCGCGCCCATGGCCGGCGACGACCTGCAGGCAAAGCCTGGCCCCGGCGGGCTCACCGTCATCGTCGACCGCGCCGCCTGTATCGGCGCCGCCGACTGTGTCGGTACCGCCCCAACCGTCTTTCAGCTCGACCGGCGCCAGCGCGTCATGCTGCTTGATCCCATGACCGTGGACGAGCGCACGCTCCGCCGCGCCGCCGAGCGCTGCCCCGCCGACGCCATTATCCTCGAAGACGCCCAGGGTAACCAGGTCTACCCATAGCCGCTCGCACCCCTCTCACCTACCTTCGAACACCCCCCACCCCTTTTCCTGACTGCTCGCGACCATGTCCCGCTACCGTGCCATCTTCTTCGACGTCGGTGAGACGCTCGTCTACGCCCATCCATCCGCCGCGGAGATCATGGCCGAAATCTGCGCCGAGGCGGGGCTCCACGTGACCCCCGCCGAGATCGAAGCGGCCGACCATCGCGTGTGGACCCGCGTCCAGGAGCGCCAGGCCCGCGCCGGCGCCCCCCTCTACTCCATCTCGCCCGAGGCCTCGGAGCGCTTCTGGCTCAACGTCTACTGCGAGATCCTGAGCGAGCTCCATCTCCCCTCACCGGCGCGTGATCCCCACCGCGGTCTCGACCAGCGCGTCCCGGCCCCCCGTACCGCGCGTGAGAGCACCCGCTCGACGTCGTGGGACCCGTTACCCCTCGCCCGGCGCATGCACGAGCGGTTCTCCTCCCTGGAGACCTGGCGCCTCTTCCCCGACGTGCTCCCCGCGCTGGAGACGATTCAGGCCCGGCGCCGAAACGGTCTCGTCACCGCCGTCATCTCCAACTGGGAAGACTGGCTGGAAACCCTCCTGGTCAGCCTGGAGGTCGACCGGTACTTCGACTTCTTCGTTGTATCCGCCAGCGTCCAGCTAGAGAAGCCGGACCCCGCCATCTTCCGCTACGCGCTCGACCGCGCTGGCGTGGCGCCGGCGGAGGCGCTCCATGTCGGCGATAGCCTCAGCGCTGACGTGGCCGGCGCCCGTGCCGCCGGCATCGTCCCCCTCCTCCTCGACCGCCGCGGCCGCTACACCTCCAGCCAGACGGGCGGAGCCACCATCATCCGCACCCTCGCCGAACTCCCGCCGCTCCTTGACTGAGTGCCGTCACGTGGCGATCAGGTGGTGATCAAAGTGGAGATCAAATGGTGATCGGGTGGTGATCCGCTCGCTGCGCTCGCCGTGATCAAGCAGGTAGCAGGTGGTGGTCCGGCGCGGCGCGCTCGTGAGCAGGTGGTGATCAAGTCGTGAGCAGGTGGGGACCAAGTCGTGAGCAGGTGGTGATCAAGTCGTGGTCAGGCGCGGCGCGCCTGTCATCATCAAGTCATGATCTGTTCGCTGCGCCCACCGTGATCACCTAGTGACGGGCCTGCACAACGGGTCCGGATAGTGCCAACTCGTGGCCGACCGCCCTCGCTCCGACAGGGAGAGCTGGCGCCGTGGCCAAGCCCCACGCCCATGGCCCTCGTTCCCCCGCTCCGTGTCGGAGAGGGGGCCAGGGGGTGAGGTCCGTCCTCCCCTCCCTGCGCGGCCCCGTCCGAAGGGGGTGAGGTCCGCCCCACCACTTGATCACCACCTGATCACCACCCCCCTTGCACTGCCCCAACCCCGCGGCTAGAGTTCTCCCTGTGCAGCGTGCCGCCTTGTTCGTCGCCCTCCTGGCCATGCTCATCGCCTCCCCCGCCGCCGCGCGCGGTGACCGCCAGGCGCCATCCGCGCTCTCCTCCACCTCCTGCCACCCCGCTTCGCCCGAAGCCGAGCCAAGCGTGCCGGCCACGTCTGCGCCATCTGGGACGGAGCAGCCGGTCGACGGCGCGCCGGCCGAGGACGAGCAGGCCACGCCGGCCGCCGCTGCCGCTGCTGGCGTGCCCGCGGAGCAGCCAGACCACGGCGCACGGTGCGCCTGGGGCGAGGCAGCCTGCGGCCCGGACGAGGCTGAGGCCGGCGTAGTCTGCCGGCAGCGTCGCATCCCTCTCCCCAACGGCTACTTCTTCCCTCTCTCCTCGGCAACGACCGGCTACGCGCTCGTCGACGAGCCCGGCGGCCCGCCCTTTTGGACCTCGTACCAGCTCTTGGGCGGGTTCGACGTGCTCGGCTCCCCCATCTCACGGCCGTTCGTCCTGCCCAACGCCCACGTCTACCAGGTCACCGAGCGGGCCATGCTCGTCTGGCGCCCCGGCCTCTCCCGCGCCGAGCTGGCCGACCTCCTTGACCTGATGAGCGCCGCCGGCCTCGACGACTGGCTGCTCGCTCGCGGCATCCCGCCCGCCGTGCGCGAGCCGGCCAGCCCCGGCGCTGACCCCGCCGCGGCCGCTCTGGCCCGACTCGCCTGGCTGGCTGAGCCCGCCATCCGCGAGACGTACTTTGGCCCCTCACCCGACCCGTCCGCCGCCCTGGCCGGCGCACTCGACCGATTCGGCCTGCCCACCTCCTGGCCAGAGCGGTTTGAGACCCACGTCACGCAGCGCTTCCAGCGCGGCGTCCTGCGCGTCGCCATCGAGCCGGCGCCGGACGGAACCCAGCCCCGCGCCGTGCCGCTGCCGGTAGGAACGCTCCTCCGCGAGAGCGGCCTGCTGACGCCCGCGGCCCTGGTCGAGGACAGCCTCGTTGGCGGCCGCTTGGTCGCTCGCGCGCCACGGCCCCAGCTGGCCTGGCGCTCAGACGCCGGCTGGGGCATCCCCGCTGCCCCCACCATCCAGCCACCATCCCCGGCTCCGTCGCCCTCCCCGCCCGCTGCGGCGGCCACACCCGCCCCTGCGCCGGCCACGCCCAGTCCTCAGCCGTCCGGCCCGGGCGCGGCCACGCCCGCGCTGGTCATCCGCGCCGTGGTCAATCAGGGCCGCAGCGAGCACGTCACCATCGCCAATCAAGGCGCCGCCCCCCAGGACCTCTCCGGCTGGACGCTGCGCAGCGCTACCGGTGGCCAGACCTACGTCTTCCCGCCCGGCTTCACCATCGCCCCCGGCGCCACGGTGAATGTGCACAGCGGCGCCGGCGATCCCGCCACCCTCAACCGCCCGCCGGGCGACCTCTTCGCCACCAGGACCAACATCTGGCGTAATACCGGCGACGTCGCGCAGCTGATCGACCCCACCGGCCGCCTCGTCTCCGAGTACCGCTATGGCACCCCTTGAGCAAGGGCCGCGACCTGCCGCGACCAACGGCCAGGGACAACCGCCCCGCGGCGCGCCGGAGCGACCAGACCCTGCGCCCAGCGCCGGCCAGCGGGCGGGGCGCCGAGCGGACGGCCGCCGTGTCCGGCTGGACGTCGCCCTCGTGGAGCGCGGCCTGGAGACCAGCCGCGAGCGCGCCCGCCGGCTCATCCTCGCCGGCGAGGTCACCGTCAACGGCCAGGTCGCCCGCGCTCCCTCCATGCTCGTCGGCCCTGATGCCGAGATTGCCATCGCCAGGCCCATGCCTTACGTCGGCCGCGGCGGCGTCAAGCTCGCCCACGCCCTGGACCGCTTCCAGATCGACGTGACGGGCCGCGTCTGCCTGGACGCCGGCTCCTCCACCGGCGGCTTCACCGACGCTCTGCTCAAACGGGGCGCGCGGCGCGTCTACGCCGTCGACGTGGGCAAAGGCCTCCTCGCCTGGCCCCTTCGCCGCGACCCCCGCGTCGTCGTCATGGAAGGCGTCAACGTCCGCTATCTGCGCCTGGCGCCCCGTGGCCCTGAGACTGAAGCGCGACCTGAAGAAGGGGCGGCCGCGCGCCTCGCCCCGCGCGCGCAACAGGGGGCGTTCCTGCCCGAACCCGTCAACCTCGCCACCATCGACCTCGCCTTCATCTCGCTCCGCCTGGTTCTTCCCGCCATCGCCGCCCTGCTGGCCGATGATGGGGAGATCATCGCCCTCGTCAAGCCCCAGTTCGAGGCCGGTCCCGCGCACGTCCGCAAGGGCATCGTCCGCGACCCCGCCGTTCACCGCCGCGTGCTCCAGCAGGTGATCCAGGCGGCGCGCGAGACGGGGCTTCACCCCGCCGGCCTCGCCGCCTCCCCTATCCGCGGCCAGGCCGGCAACGTCGAGTTCTTCCTCTGGGCCCGACGCCGGCCGCCGGCCGAGCCGTTCAACGAGCCGGCCGCCATCGACGCCGCCCTCGCCGAGGCGCCAGCCGCCCCTTCTGGTCAGAAGGCGTAGACCTGCTCCACCTCGTAATTCCCTAGCTGCGCCGCGGCGTTCCGCTCGATGAACTCCACGATCTCCGCCACCATCCGGTCCGCGTGCCGCCCGTCCGACGACACTACGGCGAACCCAAGGCTCGCCACCTGCCACAGGTCGTGGTCATCCACCTCCGCGATGGACACGTTGAACCGCTGGCGCACCTGGGTGCAGATCGAGCGCACCACGCTGCGCTTACCCTTCAGCGAGTGGTTCTCCGGCAGGATCAGTTGCAGCCGGCACACCCCCAGCACCATACGCCCAGATTCTACGCCGGCACCCGGCGCCTCTCGTCACAGGCGTCACCACTTGTCCCCCCGCTCCGCGTCGGAGCGGGGGCGGTGGGGCCCCGGTGGGTCAGGTCGTCTCCTCATGGTCCTCGTTCCCCCTCTCCGTGTGGGAGCGGGGGGCGGGGCCAAGCCGCACGGCTGAGCGGAGTGGGGCAGGGGTGCAGCGCGACCCCGGCCGAAGGGGGGTGAGAGCTCTCCCCGCGTCGCCGCGTCAGGGCGGGTGCACCGGGGCCAAACGGCGTGGCGCCATGCGCTCCCTGCCCCGTCGCCGGCAGCCGGCGCATGACCACACGTAAGACCTTTGGGGTCCCCCTGTACCACTTCTTCTTCATGTCCGTTCATGACAGTACAGCCGTACGCCCCGCGCCGCCGCACCGGTAGGACGCCAAGCGCAGGCGTACGGCCAGACCGCCCCCTGGAGTCTCGTCGCCCGCATGCGCTCCTGGCTTGCCCGCGTTGCCCCCGCTCCGTGCCCCGCCCTCCCTGCCGCCCCGCCGTCCGCCGCCCGCTATCTCCTGCCTCATCTCCCGCCCCAACCGACAGGCCGCCCCCTGGTGTGGTCAGGTGCCGGCAGGCCACCGGCGACGGGCACGCCCCCAGGAGTCAGCGCTCATCCCGCGCCCCGACCCCCGCGCCGCCCTCCAGTCTGGTGGGCTGCCGGCACGCCACATGGCGCCAGTCTGCGGCCAGGACAAGGCTCACATCCCGCTCCTCGTCCGGCGCGTCGCCTGCTAGTCGCCGCCCGCCCCTCCTCGCTAGTGGCGACGCTGCTCTGCCTGCTCCTGGCAGCGACCAGCCTCGGCGCCGTCACCCCGGCCATCGCCGCCCCACCCACGTCCTTCGACGTCGGCGCGGCGGAGAGCCAGTTTCTCGATCTGATCAATGCCGATCGCGCGGCCTATGGTCTCCCCCCGCTCCACCCGGATCCCCGCCTGATGGAGGTCGCCCGCTGGCGCAGCGAGGACATGGTGGCCCGCAACTTCTTCAGCCACGACATCGGCGGCTTCAATGTCTACCAGGTGCTCAAGGAGCGCCAGATCCCCTTCCGCCTGGCCGGCGAGAACATCGCCTACAACACCTTTGACGAGTCCGAAACCGTGGCCGTCGCGCAGGCCAGCCTGATGCAAAGCCCCGGCCACCGGGCCAACATCCTCCGTCCAGAATTCAACCTCGTCGGCGTCGGCATCGCCACCGGCCCCGGCCGCAAGACCATCTTTACCCAGATCTTCATCGCCAGCTAACAGGCCGCGGTTGGCCGTCGCGCCATCGTCCCGGTTGGCTTTGCCCAGATCTTCGTCGCCAGCTCACTCGGCGCCCTCACCGCCAGCGATCAGTCCCATCACCCCCTTCGGACGGGGCCAGCCTGCATTATCTCTGGCCAGCAAGAAGTTCGCTCTCCCTCTGGGATGGGGTGAGGGCGCCACTTGAGTGATCAGTTCCCTCTCCCAAAGGGAGAGGGCTGGCTTTTAGCGCGCAGCGAGAAGCTCCCTCTCCCCATTGCAGAGCGTTAGGGCGCACCGGTACCCGCAGCCGGCCTGGCCCACTTCCCTCTCCCAAAGGAGAGGGCCAGGGCTCCGCTTGGGTGACCAGTTCCCTCGCCCAAAGGGAGAGTTCCCTCTCCGCTGGCCGTGAGTAATCCGGGCTAACGGCGCGGACATTCCGGCCCGTCCCTCCCCTCCGGGGAGGGGGCGCGCTGGCGGCTCGCTCCCCCTCCTCGCTCCTCGCTACTCCCCCTACGGTAGCGGCAGCCTGCCCTTCAAAAGCTGCCCGCCCAGCCCCTTCAGCACGTCTGCGCTCTGCGCCCCCGACGGCTGGGGAGCAGCTTCCGGCTGGGCCCGCTTGAACACCAGCCAGCGGTCCGTGCCGATCCGCACGTTCCAGGTCGTCGTCGCCGGCGGCTCGGGCGGCGGTGCCTGGCCATAGCGCTCGATCCGCTCCCGACCGGCCTGCTCGCGTGCCGGCGCCGCATCCACAGCGACGGGCGCCGCCGTGGCCAGGAGCGGCAAAGCAGCCACCAGCTCCCAGCCATCGTCGCCGAGCCGCCGCAGGGTCTCGAAGAACGCTTCCGGCGCCAGGCCGGTCCACGCCTGGCGGTGAGTAAAGACGACGTTGATGCCCGCATCGGTGGACTCCAGGCGGGCGTACTCCCACTTTGGCATCTTCGGCATACCCGCCCCTCACTATACGCCGCCGGCGGCCGTGTGCCACAGGTCCACATGGCGCCATGCCATGGCCGGCAGGCTCCTCGTGGGTGATGTCCACTCCCCGTGGCCCTGGTTCCCCCTCTCACGCACGCGGGAGAGGGGCCACGGGGGTGAGGGCTGCCCTCCCTCCCCACGCGCACCCCCGAATGAGCGCCGGCCACGTCGCAAGCGCAGTCCGGTATCCTGCTTCCACAAGCCCGCAGCCCTGAGTGAGGAGATCAGCCCATGACCCAGACCGACTTCTCAGACCGCCTCGGCCCGCCCCTCAGCTCCCCAGCCCCTCAGCTCTCCGACGCCGAGCGCCACGAGATCATCGAGCTCTACCGCGGCCTGCGCGTCACCGACGTCTGCGACGGCATGGACCGCTGCGCCCTCCAGGACGTCGGCCTCCTGGATTGGGAGATCCGCCCCCTCTGGCGGGACACCGACACCTTCCGCCACCGCATCTACGGCTTCGCCCATACCGTCCGCTTCGTCCCCACCAGGCGCCGCATGCCCACCGGCGCCCCCGAGGAGATCGACGCCGCCATCAGCCACTGGTATCGTACCTACGCCCGCGGCCCCATCAACGACCAGATCCGCCCCGGTGACGTCATCGTCATCGACGCGCAGGGCATCCCCGACACCGGCTTCATCGGCTCCAACAACGCCCTCGGCTGGATCACCCGCGGTGCCGTCGGGGTCGTCACCAACGGCGGCGCCCGCGACACCGATGAGCTGATCAAGGAGCGCGTCCCCGTCTACTGCAAGAAGATCTCCCGCGGCATCCGCCCCGGCCGCCTGGAGCTAGACGCCACCAACGTTCCAGTCACCGTCGGCGGCGTCTACATCCGCCCCGGCGACCTCATCGTCGCCGACGGGGACGGCGCCATCTGCGTCCCCATCGAGCGCGCCCGTGACGTCGCCCACTGGGCCTGGAAGGTCGCCAATGGCGACAAGCGCGGGCGCCGGCGCCTCTACGAAGCCGCCGGCCTCCCGCTGGACGATACCGTCGAGGTGCGGGAAACGGGGGCCTGAGACTGTCCGGCTCCACTCTGGCGTAGCAAAGCACACCGGCGGAGCAACGGAGGCTCGGGAAGCCCTTTAAGATTTGGGAAACGAAGCCTACAGGAGAGGGAGGTTCAGCGGCCACCGGCCCCGTGGGCCAACGTCGGTCCTCGCGTGGAGCGACGCTCCGGCCGCGCGCAGAGCGGAGGTTGATCTTCCACGGGGCGCGGCCCAAGTGGAACGAAGCTCCAGCCTCGCAAAGAGCGGGGGCGAGGCGGGCTCACTCGCGGAGGGCGCTTCAGCGTTCTTGGTACCTGTAGCCTGGCGCCTCCATGCTCTGGGGCCAACGTCTTTCGCAGACGCCCGGAACCGGCATCTGCGAGGGACTTCCCACCAGGGCATTGGCCCAGGCGGGCTCCGAAACTTGGGAGGACTGCCATGATCATCACGCGACGGACCATCCTGCTCGGCGGCGCCGGCCTCGCCGCCGTCGCCGCCTGTGCGCCGGGCGCATCCCAGTCCCCGCCGGGCGCCGCCGGTGGCGCCTCGGCAGCGAAGACGCCCGCCACCATCACCTGGCTGGCCTGGGCCGGCGCCGGCCCCGAGACCGAGCAGTACCAGCTCAACGCCGACGAGTTCATGAAGCAGAACCCCCACCTCAAGGTGGACTGGGTCAACGGGGGCACCGTCGACGGCAATCTCGAGAAGTTCCTCACCATGGCCGCCGGCGGCACCCCGCCCAACGTCGTCCAGGTCCACTACTCCAACTGCGTCGACCTCGCCTCCCGCGGCACCCTGGCCGCCCTCGATAGCTACATGGCCCGCGACCGCGTGCGCAAGGAAGAGTTCGTCCCCGGCCTGATCGATGAGTTCGCCTGGAAGAAAACCCAGTACGGCTTGCCCAAGGACAACGCCCTGCGCGTCATGTTCTATAACCTAGACCTGTTCGATAAGGCCGGCGTCCGGTACCCCGCCGACACCTGGACCTGGGACGACTTCCTGGATGCGGCCCGCAAGCTCACCAACCGCGCGCCGGTCAGCGGCCCGCCCACCTTCGGCGTGGCCGACTTCTTCCTGACCATCAACGACTCGCCGAGCTACTCCATTACCCGCAGCTTCGGCGGCGAGTGGTTCAACGACGCCTGGACCGCCTCCGTCATCGATTCGCCCGCCACCGTGGAGGCCATCCAGTTCACCGCCGACTGGCGCAACCGGTATAAGATCTCCCCCGCGCCGGGCGAGATCCAGGGCGGCGGCGACGCCTTCCGCCGCGGCCTCGTCGCCATGGGCATCGCCTTCGCTCAGCAGGTCTTCTTCCTCAAGGAAGAGAAGGTCGCCTTCCGCTATGACGTCGTCCCGCTCCCCCGCGGCCGCGCCGGTGCCTTCCCCTGCGTCACCGGCAGCGGCCAGTCCATGGCCAAAGGCGCCACCGCCCCCGACGCGAGCTGGCTCTTCCTGAAATACCTCACCGGCCCCGAGGCCCAGAGGCGCATCACCTCGCTCAAGCGCTGGGGCTCCTCCCGCGTCGACACCCTGGAGGCCATCCTCCCTACCGACGGCATCCCCAGGAACTTCAAGGCCGCCTTCATCGAGCCCCTCCAGGGTAAAGGCCGAGACAAGCCCGTCGCCATCCCCACCCCGCCCCGCGCCAAGGACCTGGAGGCCATCTACCGCAAGGAGTTCGCTCCCGTCCAGAACGGCGAAAAGACCGCGCGGGACGCCGCCACGGCCACCAAACCCCTGCTCGATGAAGTCATGAGAGCCGCCGGCGGCCGCTAACCTTCCTCATGGGAGACCACCCTATCCCCTCTTCGCCTGGGGAGCGGCCTGCCCCCTCTCCCAGAGGGAGAGGGCAGGGTGAGCGCGCGTCGCGCCAACGGTTCCCTCTCCCAAGGGAGAGCCGGAGCCCGCGGAGCGGGCGGCGGTGAGGGCGCCACTCAGCGCCTCATGACCGGCCACTGATAGAGGATCCGGGCTGCGGTGACGACCCCACTCGCGGCAGATCTGGGCTAGCCTGCCCACTATCCCGCCCTGTTCCCAACCGCGCGGCGATTACGCCACCGGCGGGCTCTCCCAGTCCATCACCGCCACCTCCGCCGCGGGGATCTTCAGCACCACCCGCTCCGGCGCGCTCGTGTCGTCAATCCCCTGCACCATATCCAGCGGCACGTACAGATCGCGCCGCATCACCCGGTCCAGCAGGAAGTGCCCTTCCGCTACCGCCTTGACCAGCCCCACGCTCTCGCCGTCGACGCCCACCACCTCCATCCCCGGCGTCACCCGCAGGTGCACCGGTACCTCGCTCCCCTCCTGCCCTGCGCCGTACGCTGCGCCGGTGTCCAGAGCCTCGGCCTCCCGGTTGCGCTGCTCGTCGTCCATCGTGCGCGCCTCCCAATTGCCGTCGCTGCACGTCGCATGCCAGCTTCTCGTCCTGTGATGCCAGTTCCTCGCCCTGCGCCCCAGGTGGGTGCGACCAGTTCCCTCTCCCTGCGGAGCGCCATCAGTCCCCTCTGCCACAGGGA
Source organism: Chloroflexota bacterium (assembly GCA_034437795.1). Classification (GTDB taxonomy): domain Bacteria; phylum Chloroflexota; class UBA11872; order UBA12225; family UBA12225; genus DAOTTI01. Next base: position 24,948 of record DAOTTI010000244.1, read on the forward strand.
GAGGGTTAGGGTGAGGGCTCCTTTTTCAGGCCGGTAACCTGTCCCCTCTCCCTCCGTGAGCGGTCCAGGATGAAGGCTCACCCATCCTGGATCACTGGTCCCATCACTCTCCAAGTAGTACAGTGAAGCTGGCGAAGCTGCTACAGCCCTCGGATGAGACACTACCATGTGGCGCTTCTTGCTGCGAGAACTCCCTCGCGCCTTCATGCGGCTGGCCGCCGCCTTCGGGATCTATGCCCTAGTGAGCCGCCTCCCCTGGCCACCCGAGCTGGCGCACTGGATTGGCGTCGGCGCGGCCGGCGCCCTGGCCGCCGCCGTCCTCGTCATCTGCGGCAAGCTCCTCTACGATACCCTCTTCTACGACCACTACTGGCGCCAGATGGATAGCCGGTAACCGCTCACGGCCAGAGTGCAGCTAACCACCGGCTCCAACCACTTACTCCCGCGGGAGGCAACATTACGTTCCCTCTCCCTCTGGGAGAGCGGGAGCCCGCGCAGCGGGCGGCGGTGAAGGCTCAGCCATCCGGGAACACTGGTTGCGCCCGTAACGACCTACGGCACGGCACGTCACGGTGCGGCTGACCGCTCACGGCGCAGGCAACCGGCCACGAGACAGGGAACCAGACCCCGTGCCGCGAACCGCACATGGCCACGGGGCAGCAGTCTCGTCACGGGGCAGGGAAGCGGACCCCGTGCTGCTAACCCCTCTCAGTGCCAATAGCCTGACGATGCCATCCCCACCATCTCGGTCTCCTACCCTCAGGCGCATAGCCCGGCGTGCGCAACCGTCCCGGACGCCAGCGAGCCGTTCCCTTCCTGGGAGCGGGTGGGAATCGAGGCGCATAGCCCGGCGTGCACAACCGTCCCAGACGCCGCCAGCTCACGGCCGGCACCCCCGTGCCGACACGAAGCAGGAGCGGCGCGGCCCCCGTGGATCACGTCCTCTCCCCGTGGCCCTCGTTCCCCCTCTCCGTGTCGGAGAGGGGGCTAGGGGGTGAGGTCTGCTTCTCCCTCCCAGTGTGGCGCGGCCCCGGCCGAAGGGGGTGACGTCCCTCGTCCCTCCCGGCCCTGCCAAGCCGTGCTGGCGGTGGGCTCATTCTCCCCCTCGCCCGCGTGCGGGAGAGGGGCCGGGGGTGAGGGCTCCGTCTCTCCCCTCATCCCCGCGTCCCCGTCCCCGAGGAGCGCGCCACGCGGAGAACTACTCGGGGAACAGGCGCGACAGCACCACCGGCAGCTCGCTCAGGCGCTCGACCCGCGCGTCCGGCCGGATCCCTTCCACCGCCACCCGCCGCGGGTGCGCCTTCAGGATCCCCTTCATACCTGCCCGCTGCGCTCCCAGCACGTCATCGATGATCCGGTCGCCAACATGCGCCGCCTCCTCCGGCCGGATATCGCCCAGGCGCCGCAGCGTCTCCCAGAAGATGCTCGGGTGCGGCTTGGTGTGCGGCTGCTCCGACGAGTAGGTCAGCGCGTCGAAGAACTCGTCCAACCCGGACCGGCGCAGGTCGCGCGTGTGCAGTTCGCCCGGCCACACGGTGTTGGAGATGAGCCCCAGCTTGAGGCCCCGGCCCTTGAGCGCCGCCAGCGTCTCCAGGCTGTCATCGTACACGGAGACGAGATCGACCGTCGCGGCATGGAAGTGCTCGGCCAGCTCAACGAAGTCGTCCGGATTGGGGTCGTCGAACCCCAGCCGTCGTAGGCCCGTGGTGAAGATCTCGTGCAGGCGGGCGCTCTGCTGCGTCTGCTCGGCGCGCCGCCACCGCTCCTGGCTCACCTCCATCATCGCGCCGGTAAAGTCATCCGCCGTGCCCCGAAACCGGCCGGTGGCCACCAGGTGCGCGTGCACGCCCCGCCAGGCGGCGGCCTCCAGGTCCTCCCAGGCCACGTTCTCATACTCGACCAGCGTTCCCCCCAGGTCGAATGTCACCGCTTTCAGCCGTGCCATGACCCGAATCGTAGCCTTGCCCTATTCCCCCGACGGCATCCCCGCCACTCGGCAGTGCATGACCCGCAACCTCCCCGAGTGTCACCACTCCCTCCCGACGACGCACCATCGACCTCCCTCCCCTCCACTCGTCCCACCTCCAGCCGCCTCCCCGCACAGGCGGCATGCTCGCCACTCGCTCCTCGGCCCTCGCTACTCGCTCCTCGGCCCTCGCTACTCGCTCCTCGCTACTCCCGCCTATTGCAGCCGGGTAAAGCCGAAGTCGAGTAGCTGCGTGCAGTCCGAGAAGTGGCGCCGGCTGTTCAGCGTGACGCACACCAGCGTGCGCCCGTCTCGCTCGGCGGCGCCCACCAGCGTGTAGCCGGCGTCTTCGGTGTACCCCGGCTTGATGCCGACGGCGCCGCGGTATGTCCACAGCAGGCTGTTCAGGTTGCCGGGGTTGAACCAGCCGTGCTCGCGCCCCGGCTCCTTGCTCGGTGGAATGACGATCTCCTTGGCCCCGAAGATCTGGCGTAGCTCCGGCTTGCCGAGCGCATACGCGCCCATCACCGCCAGGTCGTACGCCGTCGAATACTGGTTCGGGTCGTCCAGCCCCGACGGATTGGCAAAGCGGGTGTCGCTCAGCCCCAGCGCCACCGCCTTCTCGTTCATCCAGGTGATGAACTGCGCCCGGCCGGCGGCCGCCCCCCCGCCCACGCCGTAGGCGATTGCCTCCGCGGCATCGTTGCCCGAATCCAGAAACAGGCCGTAGAGCAGCTCCTGGAGCGTCAGCTTCTCCCCTGCCTTCAGGCCCATGTGGTTCGGCTCCACCTCCGTCGCCGCCTCCGGGACCGTAATCACCTTGTCCAGCGGGCTGCGCTCCACGGCCACGATCCCGGTCATGATCTTGGCCGTGCTGGCCATGCGCTGGCGCTTGCGCGCCTGCTTGGCGTAGAGCACCTCCCCGCCGGTCACGTCCACAACGATCGCCGAATCGCCGGAGAGGTTCGGCACACCGGCTGAGGCCGCCCCGGCCACCAGGGCCGGATCGGCCTCGAACCTGGCGAACGAAAAGCTCGGCGGCGCCGGCTGCCCGCCCGCCGGGGCCGGCCGGACGCTTGCCGGCACGGTGCTCTGGGCCTCCCCCGCTGCCACGGGCGGCTTCACCCCCCACGACGGCCAGGCGGCCGCCCGCGCCCCCAGCCCCACCAGCAGTATCACCAGCGCCGTGATGATCACCTCGACGCGCCGCGACCTCCGGCGCCTCCTTGCCCGCCCGACCGGCCGGAGCGGCACCCCGCGCGCCTCGCCGAAGGACGCGCCCGTTCTCGCTGCTCCCCTTCTCGCTGCCCTTAACGCCACCGGCGCCAGCGTACCGTCGTGCGCTGCGACGCCCCTGAATTGCCCATCGCCGGACGGGCCGGCTACCGGCGTCGCCCGCGCCTGCCCTCGGGGAGCGCCTCGTGCAACGACACCTCTCAGTGATCTACCGCCAGGTAGACGGACAGCCGGGGCTGCCGGCGCCTCAGGCGTGGCGTGTGCAGTGATCGCCGCCGGTGGTCTTTCACCGGGCGGGCGGGCTACCGTGGCTGCCTGAGCTACCGCAGCATCGCCCGGCAGTCGGATGGCGTTGCGCCCCCAGAGGCGCAGAGGCGGCTCGCCCAGCGCGCGGCTGCGCGCCGACGTGCGGAGCGCGCCTCCAGCCGCCGCATCATCCGGTGAGCGGCCCGGCTGATCCGGCGCCGCCTGGGCTAGCGGGGGACTGGGTGCGGCCGTGGCGCGGGGGCGCACCGTCTCATGGGACGAGCGTGGCGCAGCGGCGCGCCTTTCCGGAGCGGACGAAGTCTCGGGCGCCGGCGGCGTAGCCCGCCTCGGCCAGCGCGCCTCAACAGCCATAGCGGATCCGCATGGGACCGGGGGAACCCTGATGGGTGAAGTGTCGGCCGGCAGGAAGCGCTACAACTGCGGCCGCGCAAACACCCAATACAACGCAGCAGCCAAGCTGAGGTTGCGCCCCTTCTACGGTCCGGCTCCTTCTACCGTCCCTGTCCCGAAGCCTCTCCTCTACCGTCCCTAACTCCACTGGTGGGTCGTTTGTCATGCCCGTTGCCGTTCCACCAGGGGAGCCAATGGCCAGAGCCAAGGCAAATGACCTACTAATTCACCAGTGGCGCCCTCACCCTCTCCCTCTCCCACAGGGAGAGGGTGCGTCGCCGAGGCGGCGCAGTCCAGTGGCAGGGCCCTCTCCCTCTCCCAGAGGGAGAGGGTGCTGATCACCCTCCCACAGGGCGAGGGAACCGACTACCGCCGTGAAGGTCAAGCCCTCACCCTCTCCCACAGGGCAAGGGAACCGATCTTCGCCCGTAGGGGCCGAGCCCTCACCCTCTTCCACGAAGGGAGAGGCAACTGATCACCGACCGTGAAGAAGCGGTCCTGGCCCCGCGCACTGGCGCCCGAAGGCCAAGGCTGACCATTGACGCAGAGATCCAAGCCCGGCGGGCGTTGCCACACTGGCCCAACCGGCCCTTCTACCCGTGGGTGCCCCCTACCCGTCCGGATCGCGCCCTGCCTTGGCCCTCATTCCCCCGCTCCGTGTCGGAGAGGGGGCTAGGGGGTGAGGTCCCTCCTCCCTCCCGGCGCGGCCCCGACCGAAGGGGGTGACGGTTCCTCCCCGCGTCCCCGCGTCGGAGCGGGGTGGGGCAGGGGGCTACGGCCGCCGCGCGTCCTAGCTGGACTTGGTCGACACCCCTAGCTCCGAGAACAGCAGGTGCGGCGCCTTCACCCGTCCGCCGACCCACTCCGCTACGTCGGAGATGCCGCCCAGCGCCTTCATGTCGCTGAAGACGTTCCCCGCCACCATCGTGTCCTTCACGCGCCCCACCAGCTGGCCGCGCTCGATCTTGAAGCCGATGTGCACGTTCCCGGAGAAATCGCCGGAGTAGATGTTGCCGGCGAAGGTAGCCGTCATGCTCTCCACCAGCAGCCCCTCCTCGATCCCAGCCAGCATCTCCGCCAGCGTCTGCGTCCCCGGCTCCACGATCAGCACCCCCGTCGATGGCGACGGCAGGCTGCCCGGCGACCGGTACCCATTCCCCGTCGACGCCGTCCCCGCCAGCCCTGCCGTCTGCAGATCGTAGTAGAAGTGCGCCACCATCCCCCGCTCGATCAGCGGCAGGCGGCGCGTCTGCACGCCCTCGTCGTCAAAGGGGCTGGAGCCCGGCACGCCAGAGATGGTGCTGTCATCCACGATGGTCAGGCGCGGGTCGAAGACCGGCTGCCCCAGCTTGTCGGACAGCGCCGAGGCCCCCTGCAGCACCGTCTTGCCGGAAAGCGCGACGCTAAAGCGGGGGAGCAGGACGCTGGCCACGCCCCGCGGGGTGAAAATGACCGGCATCCGCTTCGTCGTCACCGGCACGACGTTCTTGGCCAGATCGAACTTGCGGATGGCCCCGGCCGCCAGGTCGCGGTGATCCAGCCCCGTACCGCAACTGCTTTCCCATTCCCAGATGGAGAGGAAGTCCTGGCCGCGGATGAGCTGCCCGCCAATCACCAGGGAATAGCTGCTCCTGCGGTAGCTGCCGTGGCCTCCACGCGAGTTGATGATCTCCGTGGTTTCCAGGCGCCGGCGCACCCCCGCCTCGCACAGGATGTCGGGATCGTACGCCCGCACCTGGTCGATCATCTCCTGCCCCAGCGCCACCATCTGCTCCACCGCGATGGCCTCGGCCGTCGCGTCGAAGACGTCGACCGCAGCAGGCGTGATCTTGTTGGGCAGCTCGAACCTGGCCTCGGCCCCGAACGCCGAGACCTCCACCGCCGTATCGACGATCAGGTCCAAGTCGTCCAGCTTCGTGGTCGACGCCAGCCCGACCCGCCCATCCTTGACCACCCGCAGCGCCAGGCCACGGGCCTCCTTCGTCTCCAGCGACTTCAGCCGATTGGCCTCAAAGTCCACCGGCGTCTCCGCCGTCTCGTAGGCATAGACCTCGGCCTGCTCCGCGCGCCCCTTCGCTCGGTCCAGGAGGCTGGAAGCCAGCTCGGTCAGGCTGGGAGCGGTCACTGTTGCCATCGCCTCACCTTTCTGAAACCGGACGCTGCACCGCGCAGCGCGCCGCACGCGCCATCAGATGTCCCAGATCGTCCGCCTACCTGCCCCCCACCACCGCCTTGCGGATCCGGATGTACGGGCTGCCCTGCCCCACCGGCGCCGTCTGCCCCGCCTTGCCGCAGTTGCCCCCCGACTCGGTCCACTCGAAGTCCCGCCCCACCAGGTCAATGTTCTCCAGCGTGACGAACAGGTTGCCGGAGAGCGTCGTGCCGCGGAGCGGCTCAGCCAGCTTGCCGTCGCGGATCATCCAGGCCTCGGCGCAGCCGAAGGCGAACTGCTCGTGGGTGGTCTGTCCCCCGTACCAGTCCTTACAGAAGATGCCCAGCTTCGTGTCCGCCAGCATCTCCTCGAACGACGAGTTCCCACCCTCGATGATCGTATTGGTCATCCGCACAATCGGCTGGTGGCGGTAGGACTGGGCGCGGGCATTGCCCGTCGGCTCCTCCCCCAGCTTGCCGGCCGTCTCGCGCGAGTGCAGGCGCCCCACCAGGATACCCTCCTTGAGTAGGTAGGTCTTGCGCGTGGGCGTGCCTTCGTCGTCGTACTTGAACGTGCCCGGCTGGCCGGGGAAGACCGCGCCGTCGGCGATGTTGAGGTGCGGCCCGCCGAACCGCCTACCCAGGACCATGATCTCCCGCAGGCGCTCGTTCTCGTAGACGTTGTCCGCCTCGGAGAGGTGCCCGAACGCCTCGTGGACGAAGACCGCGGCCAGCTTCGGGTCACAGATCACGGTGTACTCCCCGCCCTTGACCGGCTGCGCGGCCAGGAGCGCCACCGCCCGATCCGCCGCCTCCGCCACCTCCGCCTGGCGCCCCACCATCGCGTCGTAGTCGGACACGCTGGAGAAGGCCGCCCGCGCCTGCTGCACGTTCCCGTCCTCCCGCGCCAGGACCACCACCCGCACCGTCACCCGCGCCCGCTCCTGCTCAACGTACGTCCCCTCGTTATTCGCGAACGCCACCCGCCGGCGCACGTCGCCGTAGGCGGCGTTGATGGTCTGGATCTTCGGCGACCGGCTCCAGGCCACCTCGATGTACTCGTCCATCAGGCGCTTCTTGTCCGCTAGGGACACGGCCAGCGGGTCGCGCTTGAGCTCTGCCCGCACGATGTCCACGTGGGGCTCCACCGGCGCCAGCTGGGTCTGCTCCTTGCCCACCAGGCGCGCCTGGCGCACCGCCATCTCCACCTTCTCCCGCAGCCCCGCCAGGTGGTTGAAGGAGACGAAGCCCCAGCCGCCCTTATAGGCGGCGCGCACGCACCCGCCCAGATCGACCGTCCGCCCGATCTCCTCCAGCTCCCGCCCGCGGTAGGTGAGATGGGTCGATTCCGTCTCCTCGAGCCGGATCTCGACGTAGTCCGCGTTGTGCCCCTTAAGCGCCTCTTCGATCGCTTCGCGCTGTATCGCTTCGCGCTCCATAGTGCAGAGATTGTACCCCGGCAGGCCAGTCCCCTCTTCCTATGGGCTATGGGGGAGGGCCAGGGTGTGGGCCTCCCCTCTCCCTGTGGGAGAGGGTGAGGGCTCCACTCGCTACTCGCTACTCCCTCCGCCCGCCCAGCCGGGCACCCCTCGCCTCCATCTCATAGATCTTGGCCAGCTCCCCAGGCGCCAGCCGGTCTCCCGCCCGCACCAGCTGCATGATGCGCCGCACGAACTCCTCCTCCCACACCGTCTCGGGCTCGATCCGCCCCAGGCGCTGCAGCAGCTCCCGTTGCTCATCCCTGCTCAGCTTGGGCGGCTCCTGGCCCTCATCGCTCGCGCTGGCGCTGGCGCCCTCCGCCTCAGGCGCCGCGCCCTCTCCTTCGCGCTCCCCGCCCTCCGTCCTGGTGGTCTCGATGTCCTCCCCGGGCGGTACCTCGATCAGCGCCTGGATGCTGGCCCGTCCACCATTGGAGAAGATCAGGATCTCGCCTTGGTGCTCCCCTGCCCTCAGCCCTGCCGTCTGGGCGATCACCTCAAAGGAGACCTGATTGCCCCGGAAGCGGCTCTCGGACACGGCCAGCCACTCGCCGCGCACGGCCACGCTCCCAATCAGCGTGCCCGTGCCGGCGTTAGTGAGCCGGATAGTGCGGGCCTTGGTGGTCCCCCGCTGCGCCACGCCGAAGTCCAGCAGCGACGGCGCCCCGGCCAGGATCGGCTCTGGCTTCCCCGCCACACGCACCACCACCGGGACCACCTGGTCGCCCCCGTTGAGGGTGGTGACCACCAGCGAGCCCGCGTACTCCTCCCCCGGCTGGAGCCCTGCCGTGTCCACCGAGACGAACAGCACGGCGGAGCTGCTGATGAACGTGCGCCGGTTCACCGAGAGCCAGGCGCGATTGGACGTGACCTCGCCAAAGAGCGTGCGCCCGCCGGCATTGGAGATCTTGAGCGGGAGCTGCTTGGTGCTGTTCACCGCCAGGGTGCCGAAATCCAGGTGATCCGGCCGCACCACCAGGAGCGGATCGCGATCGCGGGGCCCCGCCCGCTCTGCCGTCTCGGTTGGGCGCCGCGCGCTCGCTGCCCGCGCCGAGGTGGTGGCGCGCTTGGTCCCCGCCCCGTCGG
>DAOTTI010000245.1:0-21437 GCA_034437795.1 Chloroflexota bacterium
ACCACCTCGGCCATCTTGAGCGGCGCGCCGGGCGATTGCTGCTGGAGGCTGCAGACGGCTGCGCCTTCCTGCGCCGCTTGCAGGAGCACCGGCGCGGGGGCGTTCCCGCCGGCATCCTGGATCATCAGCGGGAGCCCGATCCGCTCAGAGAGGTCGCGGAACAGGGCGACGAGCGCCTCACCGGTGCGGGGCTGGGGGTTCACCATGGCGCAGTCGGCGCCGCACTCGCGGGCCAGCCGCGTCAGGGCCAGGGTCCCCTCGCGGCTGGCGTGCGCCGTGGCCACAATCAGCGGAACGCGCCGGTCCAGGTGGCGCGCCGCGAGCGACCACACCTGGGCCCGCTCGGCGTCCGTGAGCGTGCTGCTCTCGCTCCCCATGCCAAAGCAGATCGCCTGCGCGCCGGCCTCCAGACAGAAGTCGATCTCGCGCCGCAGGCTCTCCTCGTCGATCACGCCATCGTCGTCGAACGGCATCACCAGAACAGGCACGGCTCCCTGGATCAGCGGTGCAGCGGAGGCAGTCGTAGCCGTGTCGGCAGTAGCGGTAGCGGCAGTAGTGTCACTGGCGCGGTTCGTTGTGCCCATGGCAGACCTATCGGATGGCACGGTAATACGTGACCACGGTGACCCTGACGGATGCAGGCTCCGTTGCGGAACCCAGCAGATCACCGTGGCAGAGTAGTAGTAGAATGTCGCCGTTCTGTCAAGCCACGCGGCCAGTAGGCTATCCCCGCTTACGTCCGAATGGTGCGCCGCCACGTTCCCTCTCCCTATGGGAGATCAGATCCCTCTCCCATGGGGAGGGGGTTAGGGTGAGGGCTCCTTGTGGGAAGAGTCCCGCCTCCCCATGGGAGAGGGATGGGGTGAAGGCTCCGCCGGTAGATAATCCGGGCCAGCCTAGCACGCGGCCGGCAGGAGCCGGCGCCGTGAGGCCCTGAGAAGGAAAGGGAGTGCGATGGTCTCAGACATCATCCGTGGCTGGACCACCGAGCGCCAGATGGCAGCCGGCGCGGCCCCTGGCCCGGTACCTAGGCGCCAGGTGGCGACAGACGCCACCCGCGGCGGGGCGAGCCGGCGACGGGTGCTGATCTCGGGATCGCAGGTGGCGGCAGGGGCGCTGCTAGCGGCCTGTCGGATGCCGTTCCAGGGCGGCGCGGGTGGTCGGCCAGATGACGCCGGCCCGGTGCGCGCCCCAACACAGCCGATAGCGGTCAGCATCTGGCATTCCTGGGACCGCGTGCGCACCGCGCCGTTCGAAAAAGTACTGTCGGACTTCCAGGCGCGGCACCCCACCATCAGGCCGGAGCACACCGTGCTCACGCCCGGCCTGGAGGTGCTGCAGAAGCTGCAGGCGGCCGCCGCCGGCGGCACGCCGCCGGACATCTTCAACCCCTACCGCTCGGACCTGCCCCTGCTGGCGGAGATGGGCCTGCCACTGGCCCTGGACACCCACGTGCGGCGGGACCGGTTCGACCTCACCCAGTTCTACGACTCGGAGGTGGGATCGAGCCGCTACGGGGGCAAGCTGTACCTGCTCCCCTGTATCCCGCACAATGTGGAAGGACTGGTCTTCTACGGTCGCTCCCTGGTCCGCGCCGCGGGGCTGGATTTCGACCGCAGCCCGCCGGCGACCTGGACGGAGCTGGAGGCCGGGGCACGGGCACTGACCAAGCAAGGGGCCGAAGGCTTGACCCAGATCGGCCTGCCCATGTCCGTGACCTATCGTTCGCTACGCGCCTGGCTCTCCACCAACGACGCGCCCTTACTATCCACGGATGGCAGGAAGGCCCTGCTTGCGGACCAGAAGGCTGTGGACGTGGTGCAGTGGATGGTGGACTTCCGCAAACGAGTGAACGGCGGGCGGGAGGCGCAGGTGGCCTTTGCGCAACGCATCGGCGGCGGGCAGGGGAGCCCCATTACCACCGGCTTCCAGGCCATGGCCCTGCACAATCCGGGCGTGTGGTTCAACATCAAGTCGGTGCAGCCGGACTTTGACATGGGCCTGTTCCTGATCCCAGTCAAGCCCGGCGCCAGGCTGGCCTTGCCCGCAACGTTTCTCTCTTGGGGATACGGCATCGCCGCGGGGAGCAGGCAGCCGGATGCCGCCTGGCTCCTGAGCAAGTACATCGCCGCCGACGAAGCGGGCGCCGGCTGGTTCTTCCTGGAGCAGAACCGCCCCTCACCGGTCAAACGCTTCAACGACAACCCGGACTACCGCCAGCGCTTGCCTCAGTGGGACGTGGTGCTGCGTTACATGGCCAGTGCCAAGGCCGACACGGTGCTGCCCGTAGATGCCGAGATCGTGCGCACGCTCAACGAGGCCACGGCGGCGATCGATCAGGAGAAGGTAGCGCCAGCGCAGGGGCTGAGGACTGCCAACGAGCAGGTCCAGCGCATCCTGGACGACTACTGGGCGCGCGCCGGCCGCTGACGCGCGCCTGCCGGTGGAGCTGATGCCATGGTGATGTCGGCTCGCGAGGTCGAGGTGGTGCGGCGCGTGCTGCGGCGCACGATGGAGAGCGAGTTTCCGCACTTTCCCAGGTGGGTGTGGGGCGACTCGATCCCGCTGGAAGGCGTCCTGGCCGCAGGGGCGGCGCTCGGTGAGGCCGAAGCTGTCGCCTGGGTGCAGGATCTCATCGTCCGCTGGGCGCAGAGTGTGGACAGGCTGGAAGCCGGCGACTTCCTTGCCCCCGGCGTGCCCCTGCTGCTGGTCTACGAGCGTACCGGTGACCGGCGCTTGCTGGACGTGGCCAAGCAACTGGCCGCCCTCTTTACCGGCGCCATGCACGGCCGGCGCGGCGTGCCGCTGTACTACCCCAGGGGCCACCAGTGGCAGTGGGGGGCGCCGGTCGACGTGATGCAGCTCGTTGGGCCCTTCCTGGCCCTGCTGGGCCGTCTCACCGGCGAGCGTGACTATGCCACCCAGGCGATGGTGCACCTGCTCGGCCTGAGCGCTGCCCTCTTTGACCCCTGCGAAGGCCTCTTTGAGCACTGGCACTTTGACGACCGGGGATCGACCACGCGCGGTTTCTGGGGGCGCGGACAGGGCTGGGCACTCCTCGGCCTCGCAGATGCCCTCCGCTATGCGCCGCCCGATGCCCCCGGCGTCGCCGCGGTGCAGGCGATCCTTGTGCAGCACGCCGAGAGCCTGGCCCGCTGGCAGCACGAGAGCGGCCACTGGCGGACGGTCGTCGACCGGCCGGACGTCTATCTCGAAACGTCGGTGGCGTGCTTCTTCGCGGCGGCGGTCCCGCCGGCGATCCAGGCCGGCCTCCTGCCCCGTACGCTCCGTGACGCGGCGGAACGCGCCTGGCAGGCGGCGCTGGCCAGGGTGGACGAGCAGGGGAATGTGCAGGGTACCTCCGCCGGCACTGCCGGAGGCGACGTGTGGCACTATGCCCGCATCCCCGTCGGCGCGTACAAGTGGGGCCAGGGGCCTTTCCTGCTCGCCGCCGCGCGCCGCCTGTCGGAGCACGGCGGCCGGCAAGCTGGAGCGGCGCCGAGAGTCTGAGGAGCCAGCGAGAGACGGAGATTAGGATGGCACCGCGCGCAACCATCACCAGCATCCGGCCCCTGGTCTGCGATACCGGCCAGGGCCGCACCTTTCTGTTCGTCCTGGTCGATACCGACGCCGGCGTCACCGGCGTGGGTGAAGGGAGCCAGAACGACCAGGACGCCGCCGTCGTGGCCAACGTGCGCCAGCTGGCGCCCCGGTATATCGGCCAGGATCCGCTGGACGTCATCGAGTCGCGCGGGCGACTGCTCCTGAGCAATCGCGCCGGGCGGGCCATCTCCGTGGCGGTGAGCGCCATCGAGCAGGCCCTCTGGGACCTGGCCGGCCGGCTCCTGGAGGTCCCCGTCTATCGGCTGCTGGGCGGCTGGGCGCACATGCACACCGACCGGCTGCACTGCTACGCCACCATGGCCGCCGGCGTGCGCGACCAGTCGCCCGCCGGCCTGGCGCAGGAAGCGGCGCGCTGCGTCCAGGCCGGCTACAGCGCAGTCAAGCTCGCCCCCTTCCGTGGCCCGAGCCCCCAGACCTTCGACGGCGCCGACGGCCGGCAGCGCCTCCGCGACGGCATCGCCCGCGTCGCGGCCGTGCGAGAGGCGGTGGGGCCGGACGTAGACCTGCTCATCGAGTGCGCCTTCGCCTTCGACCCGGCCACGGCGCGCCAGGTGGCGCGGGCGCTGGAGCCGTACGGCTGCTACTGGCTGGAGGCTCCCTTGCAGCAGGACGATCCGGCGGAGCTGGCCCGCCTGCGCGGGCAGATCCCGCAGCGCGTCGCCTCGGGGGAGACGCTGCATGGCCGGCGCGCCTTCCGCGAGCTGATCGAGCGCCAGGCGGTCGACGTCCTCCAGCCGGACGTGAAGTGGACCGGAGGGATCTCCGAGGCCAAGAAGATCGGCGCCTGGGCGGAAACGTATCTGATAGCCATCGCCCCCCACAACAACTCCGGCCCGGTGGCCACGGCGGCCAGCGCCCACCTGTCGGCGACCCTGCCCAACTTCCTCATCCTGGAGACCCCATCCCGCCGGCCGGACTGGGAGGATGACCTGCTGCGGGGCACCGGCCTGGTCCGGCAAGGCTCCATCACCCGCGAGCGCCTCTCGGAGCGCCCGGGACTGGGCATCGACTTCGACGAGGCCGTGGCCCGCCGCTACGAGCGAGCCCTGTGAAGCCGGTACGGCGGATGAGCGCACCGGCGGCGTAGTGAATGCATGCGAATGTGAGCGACAACGCCGGTCTTGCTGAGGCGCGCTGGCTGCGCTGCGATGGCGCCGCGGCGGCCGTTGTGCCGCCGGTCGGGTTCTGCTGCGCCGCCTTCCGCGTGCGCCTGGATAAGCCGGGCGCCGCCTTCGAGAACGCCTGGCTGCGCGTCCTGGACGAGCCGCCGTCCGGGGACGCCCTACGCCAGCGCCCGGCATTCTTCGGGACCCCGCTGCTCTTCCCCTTTCCCATGGCCATCCCCGGCGGGGCGTTCACCTACCGCGGCGAGCAGTACGCGCTGCGTCCCACCCGCGAAGGGCGGGTCGTCCACGGCCTCGTGCGCGACCACCCCTGGACCATCGAGCGCGCCTGGTCGGACAGTCACGGAGCGCACATCCGCGCCTCCATCTGCACCGCGGGCAACGACGACCTGCTGTCCTACTTCCCGTTCCCCTTCCGCCTGGCCGCGACCTACACGCTGGACCGGCGGGCGCTGACGCTGGAGACGGAAGCCACCAATCTGGGCGACCGGCCGATGCCGGCCGGTCTGGGCATCCATCCCTATTTCCCCATACCGCTGCTGCCGGCGGCCCAGGAAGGCCGGCCGGAGGCCTGCGTCACCGCCTCGGACGTCACGCACCTCGTCGCCGTGGGGCACGATGGCCGGACGCTGGAGATGAGCCCCGTCCCGGATCACCTCGACCTGCGGGCCGGCCAGGTCGTGACCGCGCTGCTCGCTGGCCAGCCGGAGCGCCGGCCCCGCGGCGGCCTCCTGGTCAGCTATGCGCGCCTGCCTCCGCCCGGCGCGGGTCCCGCGCGGGACGCGCCCCCTACCACGTCACAAGCGGCGGACAGGCTCAGACCTGCGGCGCGCGCCGGCGATTGGGCCGGCGTTCGCTGGTCGCTCATCGATCGGGACCATGGGCTTACCGTTGAGGTGGAGACGGACGAGCAGTTCTGGGTGCTCGTGCTCTTCGCCCCGCCTGGGCCGCCGGCAGTCATCTCGCCGGTACTCTGCACCTGCCTGCCGAACGCCTTCAACCTGGCCAGTCACGGGCACGCCACCGGCATGGTGGAGCTGGAGCCGAGGCAGACGTGGCGGGCCAGGGCGCGCATTCGGGTGCTCGAAGGGCCCCCGTCGAGCGCTGGCCGCGGGTGCGACTGAAGGCCCGCGTGGCCAGCAGCAGGTTCGGGTGCTCGAAGGGCTACCATTAGTCGGTCACGTGCCTTGGGTGTGGCCATTGGCGCTTCTGGCGGGGTCGCAATCGGCGTGATCAATGACCCACTGGCGTGCCGCCTACGTCCGGCTTGGCCTGGCCGCCCGACGCCGGCGCCCAGAAGCGCCACCAGGGAGCGCCCGCGCTGGCGCCGGAGCACGCCACGTGCGCCACTGATCGTGAAATGGGGGCTGATACAGGGGATCGAGCCCGACGTGCCGGCGCAGGGGCAACGACGGCCGCGACGGAGCAAGAGAGCGAGAGACCGAAAGGGCCAATGACTGCGATGACCACGTATGGGACGCCTGAGGCGAGCGCGTCACGAGTTGCCGTCGTCACCGGCGGGGCCAGCGGCATCGGGGCCGCCACCGTACGCCGGCTGGCGCGGGACGGCTTTACCGTGGTGGTGGCCGATCTGAACGAGGAGCAGGCGCAGGCGGTGGCCGAAACGCTGAGCGGAGAAGGCCGGCGCGCCTGGGCCCTGACGGTGGACGTCAGCGTGGAGGCCAGCGTGCGGGCGATGGTCCGCGCCGTGCTGGCGCGAGCGGGGCGCATCGATGCGCTGGTCAACAACGCCGGCATCGCCGGGCAGTCGGCGCCCTGCTGGGAGCTACCCGATGGCGAGTGGGAGCGCGTCCTGGCCATCGACCTCTCCGGCGTCTACTACGGCTGCCGCGCCGTCCTGCCCCACATGCTGGAGCGCGGCTATGGGCGGATCGTCAACGTGGCGTCGATCGCGGGGAAGGAAGGCAACCCTAACGCCGTGCCTTACTCGGCGGCCAAGGCCGGCGTCATCGGGCTCACCAAGGCCGTGGCCAAGGAGGTGGCCACCAGAGGCATCCTGGTCAACTGCGTCACGCCGGCGGTGATCGAGACGCCGATCCTCCGGCAGGTCTCGGAGGAGCACGTCCGCTACATGGTCTCCCGCATCCCCATGGGCCGCGTCGGCCGGCCCGACGAGGTGGCGGCGCTGATCGCCTGGCTCTGCTCCGACGAGTGCAGCTTCTCCACCGGCGCCGTCTTCGACATCTCCGGCGGGCGGGCGACATACTGACCCCGGCCGTCACACCACAAGGCGTACTGACCCCGGCGGCCAGACTACAAGGTAAGCGTGATGTTCCTGGTCCTGGGCGACGCTGCGGACGTTCTCGCGCGCCCGGTCGCTCGCCGCCTGGAGCCGGCCACGCCCGCCTTGTCGCCGGGCGCGACCGGTGGCGCTCACCTCTCACCTGCCATACCTGCTTGGAGCCGCCCGCGGCACGCGTGTGCGCGCCGATGGTGCGGGTCGCCATCGCGCCTGTCGGCGGGCGACTTGGGGGCTATCCCCGCGGCCACCACCGGCCGCCGGGGGGCGGGTTCGTGCGCCAGCGTGAAAGTCTGCCGATGGCCCACGGTACACTTGTCCAAGCGGAGGGGAGTATCTTCGCCAGACAGCATCGTCAGCCCGGCTGGACCAGCCCGGTGCTGTCGGCACGGCGTCTCCGGCCCCGCCGGCCTGAGAGAGACCTTCGACTCACTCGCCGTGTGAGTAAGGAGGTATATCGCGATGCGACGACCCCGCCTCATGGTGGCCTCACTGGCGCTGGCCGGCCTGCCTGGCCTCCTCCTCGTTGACCTTGCCTCCTCTCAGGCTCAGACATGCCCCCCTGTCGACCAGAGCGCCGAGGAGATCCTGCCCCGAGTCGTCCTCACCTGGGATAGCTCCTTCCGCTGCGCCGGCGCGCCGGACCAAGGCGCCTACGAGATCACCGTTGTGCTGTCGAGTAGCGCTGCGAGCGCAGCGGCGATCCGCCTTGAGCGCCTCGAGCTGACCCACACCACGCCCCGGCCGCGTGGGGAGGCTCCGGCGGCGACTGCCCAGGCGGCCGGTCTCCCCGCCACCCTTGCCCCCGGGGCAAGCGTGAGCCTCACCATCAACGGGCAGTACGATCTGGTGAGTACCGACGACGGTGAGAAAGCCAATCTCCACCTCCTGGCCCACGGGCAAGGACTGGCCGGCGGCGAGCCGTTCAGCCTCGGGATCAACGTCCATCTGCGAGGCTGGGGCGGCCTGGAGCAGCGCGGCAACGTGCCAAACGCATCGCGGCCTGCGGGGCCGCCCGAATGGGCCCCAGGGCCGCCGCCCTGGGCGGCCGAGCGCGCCGCGCGATCAAGCCAAGGAGACGCGGCAGGATGGCCTCAGGGCCGACTGGGGCCACCGCTCTGGGCCGGCGGCCCGCCACCCTGGGTACGCAACCGCTAGCCCGGACCATTCATGGCCAGCGCAGAGCCTCCCTCTCCCACAGTGAGACGGCCGGGGTGAGGGCGCCTTCCTCGCCACTCGCCACTCGCTACTCGCTACTCGCCACTCGCGACCCGCTCCCTCCAGCCAGGGTGAGTGCGCCCCGCTGCGCGCTGCCCGGCGCGTCCTCCCGCGCGCGGGCCGCTTCCGTGGCGATGCGCTCCGCCCGTACCCCGCAGGGCGCCGCAGTATCTCCGCTGGCGCGCGGGAGCACGATGACGAAGCGGGCGCCACCGCCGGTGGGCGACTCCACGTAGATCCGCCCGTCATGGCGCTCCACGATCTCGCGGGAGAGATACAGCCCTACGCCCAGGCCACCGGCCGTCCGGCTCTGGGGCGCCTGGTAATACCGCTCGAAGATGCGCCGCTGCTGCTCGGCGGCGATGCCCACCCCGTAGTCGCGCACCGCCAGGCGCACCTGCCCGTCGCTCGCCGACGCCACCTCCACGTCGATCCAGTCGCCCCCGCCGGCGTGCTTGGCCGCGTTGGTGATCAGGTTGGTCAGCACCTGCTCCAGGCGCACCCGATCGGCAACGACGAAGACCGGCTCCGGCGCCTGGACGCGCAGCTCGTACTCCGGCGTGATCGGCTGGAGCGCGCCCACCACGTCGTGCGCCAGTTCCGTGAGATTGACCAGCTCCCGCTCCAGCGTCAGCTTGCCGGCCTGCACGCGGGAAAGGTCGAGCAGCTGGTCGATCAGGCTGCACAGCTTGCGCGATTGCCGGTCGATCGTTCGAAGCGCCCGCGGCACGTACTCGCGATCCAGCTCATCCAGCACCTCCCTGCGCCGCTCGACGTTGGCCAGCAGCAGCTGGGTGTAGCCCCGTAGGCTGGTCATGGGCGTGCGCAGCTCGTGCGCCGCCAGGCTCAGGAACTCATCGCGCGCCTGGATGGCCGCCTCGGCAACCACGGTTCGCTTGAGCGAGGCGTAGGTCATCGCCGCCGGCAGCGCCGCCACCAGGGGCACCCAGGGATCGTGGCGCGCCGTCTCGGCCACCAGATAGGCCAGCGCTAGCACGCCGGCCGCCAGCGCCGCGCTGGAGAGGCGTCCTGAGAGCCAGAGCGTCCAGGGGCGCTTCCCCTGGGAAAGCGCGGCCATGACGGCCACCGTGCCCGTATTGGTCACGTACAGCGCGCCGGCAGCGACCGCCAGGCCGATGATCTCCGGAACCGCCTGGCGCGCAGCCTGCAACGCCGCGCCCGCGGCCGCCACCGCCACCATGGCCTGGCTGGTGTTGAACAGCGCGCCATACACGCCCCGCATCCGCCTGCCCGTCTCGCGGTCGCGCCGGAGCGCCAGCGTCCCCTGCCCGAGGCCCTCACCCAGGCCGGCCAGCGCCACCGCTAGGGGCGCGCCGGCAATGAGCAGGATCGCGTACTGCACCCCGATCGACAGGTCGAACTTACGCCGCTCCGCCAGCGGCAGGGCGAAATGCTGGGCGACGACCTGGAGCGCCACGAGCTGGCCCAGCACGGCGATGACGTGCCCCGCATCAGGGCCCAGCGACGGTGGCGGCGCCACCAGCAGCCATCCCGCCAGCACGCCGCCGGCCAGCGCGACCATCAGCCACAGGTACACACGCGCCGTCAGCGGCAGGGCCATCGCATTCTCCTCAGTGGGCCTGGCCCGGTCCTAGCGCTGCGTCAAGCGCCATTAGCAGCCTGCGCCAACCTGGTCGGTACCCCGCCAATGGCCGTTGGCGCACCACTAGTGGGTCCTTTGTCATGCCGATTGCCATTCCACTCGGGGAGCCAATGGTCACAGCCATGCCAAGTGACCCACTAGTCTGCCGGTGGCGCTGCCCGCAAGGACGGCCAGACGGTACGCCGGAGCATCGTCCATCCCTGAGCGGCGCATCCGCCACGGACTGCTTTCCGGCCCCGATCTGGCAGGACGCGCCACGGCGCTGCCGGTCACACCAATCAGGAATGGAGCGCAGGCGGGCAGGTCGCTCTCCATGGCGCTATGGCGTTCTCCTTGCTTGGCGGGGCCCCGGCGTCGCGCTCGGATCAGGGGACCGCCAGCTTAAATTGCATCTGGAGGGCCTGACCCGAGTAGCCGCGCTGGCTGGCATAGAGCTCACCCGTCCGCGCCAGCCCGCTCCAGACTTCGCTGCCCACGGCGTAATGGTTGCCCAGCAGGTCGTCTGCGATGGTCACGGTCAGCTTCACGTTCGTGGCCGTCCCGCCGTCCGTGGACTGCACGGTGTACGTGATGGACGGGGTCAGCAACGAAGCCAGATGTTCCGCCGGCCCGCTAGTGACGACGTAGACCACCGCCAGGTTCCCCGCCGGCGTCGTGATCAGCACCGGCGGGTCGGTGTCGCACCACGTCTCCCCGGCGCGCGCGCCCGGCGCCGTCGCCACGAGAAGCAGCAGGCTCGCCAGCACTGCCCCCAAAAGCCTGGTCATACGCCCTCCACTTTGCGGACCGCCGCCGGGCCCCCCGAGCACCCCTGCGTCCGAAGATGCTCCCAGGCGTCGCTCCGGTGTTCGTGTGTTGGTGTGCTCCCGAGCTCCTGTGTTACGAGCTGATGACACCAAGAATACGGCATCGAGCCGTTCTCCCGAACGCGGGCATACCGTCGTACTATGCGCGCTCGGTCGTACGATCGTACGATGCGATCTACCCTTCGAGAGTGAACGAGCGTAACCGGAGACGCCGGCTGCGGCCAAAGCGTGGCCAAGTGCTCCGGCTGGCGCCAGGCCCTGCCCCTCTCTCCCTGCGCGTCGGAGAGCAGGCCGCGGGGCCACCGTGGGTGACCTCCTCTCCCCGCGGCCCTCATTCCCCCTCTCCGTGTCGGAGCGGGGGCGGCGGGGCCATGCCGCACGGTGGGGCAAAGTGGGGCAGGGGCGCGGCGCGGCCGCGGCCGAAGGAGGTGAGGGCCAAGCACGAACCCGCCCCAGAGGCATCCAGGGACCTGCGCCCCGGCACCTCAGTCCTATCGGGCCGTTCGGTACCGCGCCACGGGAGTAAGGCCGGCACGGACGTGTAAGCCGGTCGCCACCAGGGGCGACGCCACGCCGGCCGGCGCCAGCAGGTCGGTACGGGAGCCGAAGCGGATCATGCCCAGCTTCTGGCCGGCCGCGACGGGATCGCCCGGCAGGCGCCAGGAAACGATCCGCCGCGCCACCATGCCGGTGATCTGGGCCACGACGATGCGGTCTCCTTCCGCCGCCTCGCCCGCCCGTGGCAACCCCCGTTCGATGGCTAGCAGCTGCCGCGCGTTGCGCTCGGCGTGGCCGGTCAGGAACGCCGGAGCGAAGGCGCCGGGCTCGCGCCGGTAGGCGACGAGGCGGCCGGCGGCCGGGCTGCGATTAACGTGGACGTCCAGCGGAGAGAGAAAGGTGGCGATGCGCAGCGCGCGGCCGTGGATGTACCAATCCCAGTCCACCTCGTCCACGGCAACGATCACGCCGTCGGCGGGGGCGTAGAGCAGGTCCGGCTCGCCCGGGCATCGCCGTGGCGGGTCGCGGAAGAACCAGGCGCTCCAGGCGGCCAGGGCCAGCAGCCCCGCTCCCAGTACGCGCTGCCGGCGCCAGGCCGCCAGGCCCAGCGCCACAACGGCAGCGGTCAGCGGCGCGCCCTCGCGCACGGCCGCCAGCGCCGGCGGATCGGCCGCCATAGCCTGAAGCACCGCCGCCCACGGGGCGCCACCCTCCGCAAGGCCGCCCAGGACATGGCCATCTCCCGTCCCGATGGCCTGAAGAACCCCCGCCGGCGCTCCGTCGTCCATGCTCATCGCCCGCAGCATAACTCCATAATCCCGGTAATCCCGATGTTTACCCACAACGGCCCGAATCGTCCCTGCCTGAAGCGTGTCTCCGTCTCCCTGCTTGGGGGCGCAGCCGGCGGGGCGCCGTTGGCGACATCCTCTCCCCGTGGCGATCGTCCCCCTCGCCCGCGTGCGGGACAGGGGGCAGCGCGACCGCGACCGAAGGGGGGTGAGGGCTGCTCCCCGCGTCAGCGTGGGGGTTGCCTGGGCCGGCTAGCGCCCATGGTGTGGCCGGTCCAGCGCCACGCGCAGCTCCCCTGCCGGGCCGAGCAAGACGTAGATCAGGAGCAGCACCAGGATCGTCCAGCGGGCGGTCATGAACAGCAGGGGCGCAACGGCCAGGCAGAGCAGCCATCGGGCCGGCGGCGGCAAGACCCCCAGGGCAGTAGCAAAGTTCGGGAAGTGGATCGTGCTCACCATCAGCAGTGACACCGCGATGGTCGCGGCCGGCACAAGCTCCGGTGGGAGCAGCGAGGCGTGGACGCCGAGCATGGCCAGAAACGCGCCGGCCATGGGGATGGGCAGGCCCACGAAGTAGCGCGGACGCTTGACCAGCGGGAAGCGGGCCAGGCGCACGGCGCCGCAGCCGGCGAAGAAGGCCGCCACGAAGGCCCCGGCCGGATCAAACAGGTGGAGGTTGGCCTGATAGGCCAGGAAGGCCGGCGCCACGCCGAAGGCCACCAGGTCTGCCAGCGAGTCCAGCATCTCGCCGAAGGGTCCTTCGCAGTGGAGGACACGGGCCGCGGCCCCGTCGAACCCGTCGAAAAAGAGCGCGGCAATGATGAAGGCCGCCGCCTGCGCGTAGTCGCCGCGCGCGCTGAGCAGCACCGAAAGGAACCCGCAGGTCAGGCTACACAGGCTCAACGCGTGGGGTACCCAGGCGACTGCCGCGGGGTGCGGCGGCGGCTCCCCCCACGGGGGCTGAGATCGCATCGCCGCTATCGTAACCCTGTTCTTCCAGGGCCGTCAACAGGGGGTAACCGCCTCAACGGGAGCCGAGCCTCGACCGAGGCCCGGCATCAACGGGAGCCGAGCCCTCCGGCCCCTTGCCCCGCGGACCTCGGCATTCACGCCCGCCGGCATCGCCAGCCTGCATACTGCAAGTCCCGTCTCCCACAGGGAGAGGGCCAGGATCAGGCCTCAAGAAATCCCCTCTCCCTTAGGGAGAGGGTTAGGGTGAGGGCTCCGCCTGCGGGAAAGCGACGAGATGCTGACAATTGGAGAACGCTGACCCGCGCCCAACAGGTCCGATCGCGCCATGCCATGGCCGTCGCTCCCCTCTCCTCGCCGGAGCCGGGGACGGCGCGTCCCACCCGCCGGGCCGTGGCCGTCGTTCCCCCTCTCGGTATCGGAGCGGGCGCGGCCCCGGCCGAAGGGGGTGAGGTCCTCCCCCCAGCCATCCAGATCAAGCGCAACGTCTGGCGGCGCCATCTTCAGACGCGCAGGGGGCGGCGGCACCGCGCCGGGCGCCGCCCTTGCCAGGGCCGGCGCCTTGCCGGGGGCGGTAGGGTAGGAGTGTGTCCCTTGGCGCGCGCCTTGCTGCCACCATAGGTGCGCGGTCTGCCGCGACGACGCTAGACGGAGGAGCAAGTAGTCATGGCCGTGCAGGTCTTCGGCATCAATCACGTCGCCATCGAAGTGGATGACGTGCAGAAGGCGGTCGATTTCTATCAGGACGTATTCAACCTCAAGATGCTCAAGGGGGGCGAGGGCGCCGCCTGGTGCCAGGTGGGCGAGCACCAGTTCATGGCCATCTTCGAGGTGGAGCAGCTGCACCGCGGGCAGGCCAAGCACTTCGGCCTGATCGTGCGGGATGAGGCGCAGATCAACGAGGTCAAGCAGAAGCTGCGGGAAAAGTACGGGCTGCACGTGCGCGAAGGCGGCTTTACCCGCTGCGACTTCGAGGACCCGTGGGGCAACCACATCCAGGTCGTGGACCTGCACGATGAGTCCCTGGTCTGGCTGCTGCCATACCGCGAGGTGCAGACGCTCGGCATCCAGTTCGGCGAGCCGAAGCCCGCCTCCACCATTGAGCAGCTCTAACCTCGCCAGCAGCACGACCGGCCACGTCTCCGACCCGCTTCACCAGGGCTGCCTCGGTCAAGCCGACAAGCTGACCTCACTAGCAGCACGACCGGCCACGTCTCCGACCGCCACCAGCCTTCTGTCCCCTGCTCTGACCTCACCAGCAGGGCGAAAGGTTGCGGACTGGCGGCCCGCTCCAGCTCTGGTCGCCGGCTGGTGGAAGCACAAAAGAACAACCGCGCTGGCATCCCAGAACGCCACTAGTCCGCCTCGCGATCGGCCTCGACCGCCGCCACCACCTGCCCGAGGGGGACGGACGGGGCCGGCATGTCCCAGATGGAGTTGGGAAGCGGCGCCTCAGGCAGACGAAGGTACCCCGCAGCGGCGAGGACCATCTCTTCGGCTGCCGCCTCGTCAAGCGCCGATAAAGGAACCAGCTTGGCGATGGGCCAGCTGCGGCTCCGGATAAGAATCTCGTCGCCTTCGACCACCTCACGGAGGTAGCTGCTGACGTGATTCCGTAGCTCCGCGATCGTGACGCTCCGCAAACACGTGCCTCCCGCATGACCATAATCGCCATGTTCGTGCAGCGCTGGTGCTCCGGACGAGCATACGTGACGATCCATAGCCGGCGATCCGTTCCCCCTCCTTGCCGTCCTCTCGTCTCCGCCGGGCACCCTGTCGCAGGGTGAGGGCTCTTCTGAGACCGTCCCCTCTCCCATAGGGAGACGGCGCGGGTGAGGGCTCCGCCGCCCGTCAACACACCCGATGCCCCCTGGACGTACGCAATCGTTCCGGATCGCGCCTGGCCAAGGCCGTCGTTCCCCCTCGCCCGTTCCCCGTCGCCGTGTCAGAGAGGCGGCGGGGCCAAGCCGCACGACCGTGGCCGTCCTTCCCCCTCTCCCGCCTGCGGCAGAGGGGGCCTGGGGTGAGGGCTGCCCCCCGTGCGGCGCGGCCCCGACCGGACGGGGTGAGGTCCGTCCTCCCCTCCCGCGCTTGCCTGCTGGCTCGTCAGGCCAGCTCCACCACGAAGGTCTTGATCTCGTACGGCTTGATCGTGAATGGCAGATGGTGGGCGTCCTGCGGGGACGGCCGCACCGGCTGAGGCTCTTCCTCCAGCAGGTTGGTCTCGGCGGCGCGGGCCACCGGCCGGCAGAAGATCAGCTCCGCCGGGCCGCGCCGGTTGCCAAACTCGTATACCCGGACCACCAGCCCGTCGCCCCTCTCCGCCTGCTTCACTGTCTCCACCATCACGTGCGGCGCGGTGCAAGAGACCAGGCTCAAGGCGGCGGGCAGGTGGCCGGCCCCTGCCCTGCGCGCAGTCGACGGCCCCGCGCCGCGCGCAGCGCGGGGCTGGGCCCGCTGCACGGTGGCCAGCAGCGGGTTGTTGAGCCGGTAGCCCTGCTCCACTGTGCCGCCGCCGAACCAGTCCTCCGCGTGCGGGAAGAGACTGTAGGTAAACACGTGCTCGCCACGGTCAGCCTGCGGGTCCGGCTGGATCCCCGACTTGATCAGCGTCAGCCGGAGCACGTCGTCCTTCACGTCGTAGCCATACTTGCAGTCGTTGAGCAGGCTCACGCCGTAGCCCCCCTCGGAGACGTCCGCCCACTTGTGTCCGGCGGTCTCAAAGCGCGCCCAGTCCCAGGACGTGTTCCAGTGCGTCGGCCGCTCCACGTTGCCGAACTGGATCTCATAGGTGGCGCGAGTGCTGTGCACGTCCACCGGAAAGGCCACCTTGAGCAGCACCTGCGACTGCTGCCAGTCGACGTGCGTCACGAAGTCGATGCGCGGGATGCGGGCGTAGACCGTCAGGCGCTGGGTGATGGTCGAGTCGTCGAAGCGCCACACCAGGTGCAGCACCCCCCGTTCCGGGCCGGTCTCTTCCACCGTCTGCTCGACCAGATCTTCGACGTCGTGCCCCTTCTGCTGGTAGTAGATGTCGATATCCCAGGCGTCCCAGCGCAGGGGCTTGTCCTCGAATGCCTGCAGCACGTTCGCCGCGCGCCCGGGAGGGAGCACCTCGCGGTCATGGCGCTTGTCGAACAGGCGCATGATATGCCCGCGCTCACCAAGCTCGATGCGGAAGTGCGGCGTCTCGATCAGCCGGCGGGTCACCACCAGCGGCGGCGCGCCAAGGGCCAGCGCGTCGTGCACCGCGCCCCGTCGCAGGGCGGCCTCCGGCGGGCGGGCAGACCGCGGACGAGGAGAGGCCCGGCCAGGAGCATCCGCCTCCCCGCCCTCTGGCCCGCGCCCAGCCGTCTCACTGCCGTTGGCCTCCGCCAGTCGGAACGCACGATACCCATTGGCGGGGACGTCACGGACGTAGACGAGATGCCCCTGGCGGGGGAGCGGCTCGCCGTCGGTGTCCACCGGCGTCAGGCCGGGCGGCAGGTCGACCTCCACCAGGTCGTGGCGGGGAAAGCCGGTGGGATTGAAGACCACGAGCGAGTCGTGCGGTAGGTCGATGGCCGCGGCCAGTCGCCCGATCGCCTCGCGCAGCGCCTCTTCCCCCAGACTGAAGGCGCGGGCGTACTCCCTGGCGCTGTCCTCGTACACCTCGCGGATGGCGGTGCCGGGGATG
The DNA here is from genome assembly GCA_034437795.1 of Chloroflexota bacterium. Lineage (GTDB taxonomy): Bacteria > Chloroflexota > UBA11872 > UBA12225 > UBA12225 > DAOTTI01. Next base: position 16,588 of record DAOTTI010000245.1, read on the forward strand.
ATGTCGTGAAACTGGTTGCGGAGCACGATCTCCCAGGCCTCGTCCAGCGCCTCCCTTGGGTACGGCGCGCCGGTGAGCGCGGCCGCGGCCGCGGCGTAAAGCTCGGCGTTGTGCAGCAGGAACTCGGCCTTTCGATTGCTGCGCTTCTGCTGCGCCTGGGAGGTGTACGTGCCGCGGTGGTACTCCAGGTACAGCTCCCCGTTCCAGACCGGCAGGCGCGCCCCATTCGCCACCCGCTCCTCCAGGCGGCGGAAGAAGTCGCCGGCGCGGCTGAGGCGCACGTGGGGGATGCCCGGCATGTCCTCCAGGCGCCGCGCGAGTTCCAGCATCTCCCGTGTCGGGCCGCCGCCCCCGTCGCCAAAGCCGAAGGAGGAAAGGGTCTCATCGCTGGCCTCCTTCTGCTGGTACCGGTCCCAGTTGCCCTTCACCGTCTCCGGCAGGATCATCCCGTTGTAGGTGGTGATCCAGTTGTCGGGAGCCTGGCCGGGGCTGGGCGTGGTGATGAAGTGGGTCAGCACCTCCGTGCCGTCCATCCCCCGCCAGCGGAAGGTGTCGTAGGGGAAGTGGTTGAACTGGCTCCAGGAGAGCTTGGTGGTCATGAAGTAGCGCAGGCCACACTTGCGGATGATCTGGGGCAGCGCCCAGGCGTAGCCGAACACATCCGGCAGCCAGAGCATGGCGCACTGCACGCCAAGCTCGCGCCGGAAGAAGCGGATGCCGTGCAGAAACTGGCGGACCAGCGCCTCCCCGCCGGAGATGTTGCAGTCGGCCTCCACCCACATCCCGCCATCGGCCTCCCAGCGCCCCTCCGCCACGCGGCGCTTCACCTGCTCCCAGATGTGGGGCTGCGTCTCCTTGATGTACTGGTAGAGCTGAGGCTGCGACTGGATCCAGACGAACTCCGGATACTGCTCCATCAGGCGTAGGGCGGTGGCCCAGGTACGCGCCGTCTTCAGCTTGACGTTGTCCAGTGTCCACAGCCAGGCCACGTCCAGATGGGTGTGGCCGACGTGGGCCACCGCCGGCTTGAGCGCCTCCGTCCCTTTCAGGCGCTCCAGGCCGGCCCTGGTGATCTCCTGCGCCCGCGCCACGGAGCGGTAGAAGCCGTCGGAGCCGGGGCGCGTCCAATCCAGGGCCAGTATGGCCTGCTCCGCCAGCTTCAGCAGCTCCACACGGGCGGCGGCGGTGGCGTCCATGGTCTGGATAGTGCGATAGATGGCGTCGAAGTCATACAGCAGGGCCTCCGTCGGCCCATCGAGCCAGATCAGCTCGGGGTCCTGCCAGCGTAGCTGCTGCGCCTGCCCCCGCCCCGACCAGGCCTGGATGGCCAGGGTGAAGCTGCGCCGGCGGCCGAGTTCCGGCGGCAGCGGGACCAGGGCGTGGTTGGCGTCCACGCCGTGGTAGGGGACGCCGTCGAGGTAGAGCAGCGATTCGGCCACCGTCGGGCCGCCCCGTGCGGCGCCGATGGGCATGCCATGGCGCAGGCGGATGGCCAGCGTCCGGCCGGATAGATGCTCCGGCACCGCCACCTCGGCCCGAAACCAGATCAGCTCGTCGGCGCGCGACGCGAACGGCTCCCCCGACCCGATCACTGGCCAGGACGAGTCGTCCAGGTCGGGCTGCGCCGGAGCGGGATCGTGCTGCACGGCGTCGGACGCGAGCCGCCGGTAGCGGACCGGAGCGATGGGCGCCACCTCGCGAGCGACGTAGCGGCGCAGCTCATCACGTCGCTGCTCAAGCTGGTCGTCGACCCAGAACATGCGGGGTGTGAGGTCGGCAGGCCACTTTAGGCGGGGCATAGCTCATTCTCCCGAACAGGGAATGTGTACGGCGGAATGTGTACGATAGAAGGCGCAGGGCGCCACCGCTGAACCGGCCGGGATCGCTCAGCGCCGCGACCCGGCCGGTCCATCCCGCTGGCGCCGGGAGGTCCGATCAGAGACTAGGTGAGAGACGATGGCATCGACTGTAGCGAACGCGGCGACGGCGGAGACAACCCGCGGGCAGGCGGCTGCGGGGGGCCAGGCGACGATCCCCATCCAGCGCGCGGCCGTCCTGAAGCCGAAGCCCAAGGACAGCGAGCTGGGCTTCGGCACCAGCTTTACCGACCACATGTTCCTGATGGAGTACGACGAAGGACGGGGCTGGCACGACGCGCGCATCGAGCCCTACCGCACCCTGTCCCTCGACCCCGCCGCCGCCGTGCTCCACTACGCCCAGGCCGTCTTCGACGGGCTCAAGGCCTTTCGGGCCCGCGACGGGAAGGTGCGTATCTTCCGGCCGGACAAGCACGCCGAGCGCATGATCGGCTCCGCCCGCCGCATGTGCATCCCTGCGCTGGACCGAGACTTCGTGGTCCGCTCCTGGGTCACGCTGGTCGGGCTGGAGCAGGCCTGGGTGCCTGGCGCGCGGGGCACGGCGCTCTACATCCGCCCCACGATCATCGCCACCGAGCCCTTCCTGGGCGTGCGCCCGGCGAAGCAATACCTGTACTACGTCATCCTCTCGCCGGTCGGGGCCTACTATCCGGAAGGGATGAACCCCGTCAAGATCAAGGTGGAGACCCAGTACGTGCGGGCGGTGGAAGGCGGCGTCGGCTGGGCCAAGACGGCAGGCAACTACGCCGCCAGCCTGCTGGCGGCGGAAGAGGCGCACCACGAAGGCTTTACCCAGGTGCTCTGGCTCGATGGCGTGCACCGCAAGTACGTCGACGAGGTGGGAACGATGAACATCATGTTCCGCATCGGCGACGAGGTGGTCACGCCGCCCCTTACCGGGGCCATCCTGCCAGGTGTGACGCGCGATTCGGCGCTCACCATCCTGCGGGAGTGGGGCGTGCGCGTCACCGAGCGGCGCATCTCCATCGACGAGGTGGTCGAGGCCGCGGACCGCGGCACGCTGCGGGAGGTGTGGGGCACCGGCACCGCCGCCGTCATCTCGCCCGTCGGTGAACTGGCCTACCAGGGCCGGCGGATCGTCATCAACGACGGCCAGACGGGCGAGCTTACCCAGCGCCTCTACGACGAGATTACAGCCATCCAGTACGGCGACAAGCCCGATACGCGCGCCTGGCTGGTCGAAGTCTAATGGCGAACCCAGTCCCAGCCCCTTGCCGGCTGCCGGCGGTAGGCGGGTCGCCACATCAGCATAGCCCCCAGGTCAGAGGTTCTCGATCCGCACCGGCTCGATAGGGTCGGCCAGGGTAAAGCCAAAGAGGCGAGCGTAGAAGTAAAGCTCGGCGTCGAGCGAGCGCTTGATGTGCTCGGCGCGCCGGAAGCCGTGGCGCTCCCCCTCGAACGCCAGGTAGGCCACCGGCAGACCCTTGCGCCTGAGCGCCTCCACCATCATCTCCGCCTGGTTGGGCGGAACGACGGGGTCCTCGAGGCCCTGGAAGAAGATGATCGGGCAGGAGAGCCGGTCCACGAAGTGGATCGGCGAGCGCTGGACGTACAGGTCGCGCCGCTCGGGGTACGGGCCGATCAGCTTGCCCAGATAGCGCGATTCGAACTTGTGCGTCTCCCTGGCCAGCGCCTCCAGGTCGCTAACGCCAAAATAGCTGGCCCCCGCCTTGAAGACGTCGCGGAAGGTGAGGGCGCACAGGGTGGTGTACCCGCCGGCGCTGCCGCCCCTGATCGCCAGGCGGGCCCCGTCCACCTCGCCGCGCGCCGCCAGGGAGCGAGCGCCATTGCAGCAGTCGTCCACGTCGACGATCCCCCACTGCCCCGCAAGCCGCTCGCGGTAGTCGCGGCCATACCCCGTGCTGCCGCCATAGTTCACGTCTAGCACCGCCAGGCCACGGCTGGTCCAGTACTGAATGGTGAGATCGAGCCCGCTGGTGATCGCGCTCGTCGGCCCGCCATGGCTCTTCACCAGCAGCGGCGGGCGCTCCCCCTCGGGCGCGGTGAAGTCGCGGTTCCGAGGGGGATAGTAGAAGCCATACGCCGTGTGCCCGCCCTCGGTGGGGAACTCGATCGGCTGAGGCGCGGAGAGGTAGCCCGCGTCGATCGTCTCGTCGCTGGACCGGCGCAGCACCCGGCGCGCCCCTGTCTCTAGATCTAGGAGCACGACCGACGGCGGTTCACTGGGGGAGGCGGCAATGAGCAGGGCCCGCCCGCCGGCCGCGCGGACGTCGCTGATGGCGGTGAACGGCGTCTCGATATCCTGGAGCTGGAGCGTGCCGGTATCGATCGCCGCCAGGTAAGCGTTGCCGTCCCGCAGATAACGGGCGACGAGCCGGCGCGGCTCAACAAAGGCGTAGGTCGAGAGCCCGAAGACCCACTGGGGCGCGCCAAACTCGACCGCCATCTCAGTCACGGCCTCGATGCGTCCGGCGCACCAGCGATAGATGTTCCACCAGCCGGTGCGGTCGGAGATGAAGTACAGGTCGCCGGACGGCGACCATTCGGGCTGGAAGATGGACTCCGCCGCGCCCCCGGCGATGAGGCGCGCGCCGGCCAGGGAGCCGTCCTCCTGCACCTCGGCCATCCACAGCTCGGTCCCGTCCCACGGCATGTTGGGGTGGTTCCAGGTCAGCCAGGCCAGCCGCGTGCCCTCCGGACTGAGCCGCGGCGACGAGTAGAAGTCGTTGCCGGAGACCAGCACCCCGCCCCCATCCGTGCTGCTGCCGTCCAGGGCCACGGCGACCAACGTGTTGACCGGCTCCACGCCAGGCGTGCGGTGGTCCTCACGGACGGCGATCAGGCGCCCGCGGGCAATATCGACCACGCCGTCGGCGTAGCGCAGGGCGCCGCCCGACACCTCGGGCGTGATGGGCTGCGCTGGCGACGCGGCGCGCTCCTGCCGGTAAAGACGCTGGTCGGCGTCATTGGCAAAGTAGACGGTGCCGCCGG
>DAOTTI010000246.1:0-6712 GCA_034437795.1 Chloroflexota bacterium
GAAGGGGGTGACGGCTGCCCACCCCGTACTGCAGTGTGACCACGGCTGTGGCTCCCCGTCCCCGCGTCTCCGCGTCTCCGCGTCTCCGTGTCTCCGTGTCTCCGTGTCTCCGTGTCGGTGAAGGGAGTGAGGGCTACCCTCCCTTCACTGCAGCGCGGGCGGGGAACCGGTACCATGCTGAGGATCCGATGGCCGGCGGCCAGAAGGACACTCGCACGGACACGCTGCTCGAGGTCACGACCGGCCTGGCGGTCGTCTCCCTGGCCGTCTGGCTGGCGATCAGCGGCTGGCAGTTCTACAACAGCTACCTGCTGCCCGCCGCCCGCGTCGTGCCAACGGTGACGCCAACCCCGGTCGTCGACCCTGAGGTGGTCAAGCAGGAGGCACGGCGCCTGCGCCTGGTGCTGGACCACGTCGGCGCAGGCATCTCCCTCCGGCACGCCAGCCAGCGGGACGCCGCCGTGCGGGAGTTCCTGGCCGCGCTGGCGCTCGATCCCGCCAACTACGAGGCCCGCCAGAACCTGATCGAGATGGGGATCGAGCCACCGCCCGCCGCCGTCGTGAATACGCCCGTGCCGCCCACACCGACCGTCCTGCCCACCATCACCCCGCGCCGCTAGAAGGACGAACGGGCCTCCGACTTTACCCTTCGGTCTTTCGTCCCATCCACCAGTGGAGCCTTCACACTCGGCCTCTCCCTCTTGGAGAAAGAACGGATTGCTGGCCATAGGACCCGCGCTTGCCCGGATGCTTCACGGCCGGCGACGGGTCCCGTCTCCCTGTGGAAGAGGGTCAGGGTGAGGGCTCCTTGGGTCCCCGTTCCCTGCGGGAGAGCGGGCCGCGGTGAGGGCTCCGCTCGCGCATGGGCAGGCTAAGTATCCGCTGGTATGTTCGCGCCGCCCTGTCCATCGATGCCCGGCCGTCCTGTCCCGCACGAACGTACAGCGCCTACCTAGCCGCCCTCGCGGTGCCGGCGCCGGTAGTGCTGCTCGCGCCGTACCGTCTCGTCCGCATCGTGGCGCAGCGCGGCCGGCGCCAGGCGGTCCAGCAGGCGATCATACAGCCAGCGCCACACCAGGTAGCCAGCCCAGGCGAAGACCACGTTCAGTCCCACGGCGACAAAGGAGCCGATGCCGGCCACCAGCGCGGCCGCCGTGGTCAGGGCGTAGAACAGCACCACCTCCCACAGGATGGGGACCTCCAAGGGCGTGTGGCTGAGCTCGGGCAGGCGCTGGGCGCGGCGGGCGCGATAGACGAGCGCCACCACCGCCCCAATCGCCAGCATGACCACCGGCCAGAACACGACCAGCACAGCCGCTCCAATCCACGCCCCGCCACCCCCGTCCAGGACGGGCTCAATCGCCGGCGGGGTCGGCAGCGCCACCGGCGGCGCCGTGGCCGGCAAGGGCGTTGGCGCTACCTGGCCGGGCCGAAACGCTCCCAGGCGCAGGGTGCGGACGAGCCAGCGGGCCGGCGGCGCCAGCAGGGCGTCAAACAGGCGCAGCAATAGGAAGCTGCCCAGCACCACGCCCAGTGGCACGAGATACACCCCGAACCCCGCGGCGGCGCCAGCCAGGAGCGTCCGCCCCAGCGGCGCGCTGGCCGCCAGGTAATCGGCGCGGTAGCGCGCCAGCTCGCGCCGCTCCTCGACGAGTGGCTCACGGAGCAGGCCGGGGTCCTGTCCCAGCGCCATCGTCACTCCCCTCGCCAGCCGGCGTGACAGCCCGATGCCATCTTCCGCCCATGATCATATAATTGGCAAGAGCACAACCGAATAAGAAGCATCGAACAGGAGTAGTAGGGCCTCGGGCCAGCCAGAGAGCGCGCCCCCGGCTGGAAGGCGCGCACCCAAGTGGCGGCCCGGCGCCCCGAGTGTGGACGGTTCACGGCCGGCGCTTGATCCCCTGGCGCTGCAGGCGAGGGTGAGGATGCCGCCGGCGATTGGTTCGCACTCACGGGGCAGGCCGGGCCGTCCCCCGCGGACCGAACTCGCCTGGGAGCTGGACCGGTGAACCGTCGCGCGCCGTCGGCAGGCCAAGCAAGGCTCGCGCGCGCTGTAGCCGGCCCCGGTGACGCGCCGTTAGGCGAACCGAGTGAGCGCCGGCGCTGGCCACAGCAGGGCCAGGCGGCGCTAATGAGGGTGGTACCGCGGAGCCTGTGCGCCTTCGTCCCTTGCGGGGACGAAGGCGCTTTCCTTTACCAGCTACCGCCACAGACGATGGACTACGGATTACGGGATTACGGACCACTGACACTGAGGACGAGTAACCGATCACTGAGAAGGGAGCGCGGTCGATGACGGCCACGGAGCAGACTGAGCAGATAAAGCGGCGGAAGCGCGGCCAGGCGCGGCCGGACGGTCGGGCCGGGTCGTCCGCCCTGGCGGGCTATGATCCGCAGATCCTGGAGCCGGGGTGGCAGCGCCGGTGGCAGGAGCAGGGCCTCTATCTGAGCCACGAAACGGCCGGCAAGCCGAAGTTCTACTGCCTGGACTTCTTCCCCTATCCATCGGGGGAGGGGCTGAGCGTGGGGCACTGCCGGAACTACATCCCGACCGACACGATCAGCCGCTTCATGCGCATGCGCGGCTACAACGTGCTCCACCCCATGGGATGGGACGCCTTCGGCGAGCCGACGGAGAACGCCGCCATCCAGCGCCGCGTCTCGCCGCGCGCGTTGACCGACCGTTTCACCGCCAACTACAAGCGCCAGATGGACCTGGTGGGCGTCTCCTTCGACTGGTCGCGCGAGATCGATAGCAGTGACCCCGCCTACTATCGGTGGACACAGTGGTTTTTCCTGCTGCTGTACAAGCGGGGCCTGGCCTACCGCTCGACCCAGTGGCAGTGGTGGTGCCCTGTGTGCCAGACCACCATGTCCAACCACGAGATCTACGAGCGGGGAGGCCAGCTCTACTGCTGGCGGGACCATTCGGGGGTGACGAAGAAGCGCATTCCGGCGTGGTTCTTCAAGATCACGGACTACGCCGACCGGCTGGTCGATGATCTGAAGCTGATCGACTGGCCAGAAGACGTGAAGGCGATGCAGGAGAACTGGGTCGGCCGGAGCGAGGGGGCCGAGATCGTCTTTCGCTCGGAACGGGGCGACCCCATGCCGGTCTTCACCACCCGACCGGACACCGTGTACGGCGTCACGTTCATGGTGATCGCGCCGGAGCACGACCTGGTCAAAGCCCTGACGACCCCCGATCGCGCGGCCGAGGTCCAGGCGTACGTGGAGCAGGCGGCGCGCGCCAGCGAGATCGAGCGCATGTCGGCGGAGCGCGAGAAGACCGGCGTCTTCACCGGAGCGTACGTCGTGAACCCGCTCAACGGCGAGCGAGTGCCCCTGTTCGTCGCCGACTACGTGCTGGCCGGCTACGGGACCGGCATCGTCATGGGCGTGCCGGGGCACGACCAGCGCGACTTCGAGTTCGCCAAGAAGTACAACCTGCCGGTCAGGGTGGTGATCGCGCCGCCGGGCTGGTCCGGCCAGCCCCTGGACCGCGCCTACATCGGCCCGGGCACGATGGTCAACTCCGGCCCCTTCGACGGCACTGCCACACCGGGCGACTGGCCGAAGCTGTCTGCCGACGAGCGCCGCGCGATCGCGGAGCAGTACGGCATCTCGCTGGAAGACCTGGACCGGCTGGCGGCCGAGGCGAGGCAGAACGGGATCCGCGCCGTGACGGAGTACCTCCGACAGCACGGGCTGGGGGACCACCGCATCACGTACCGCATGCGTGACTGGCTGATCTCCCGCCAGAAGTACTGGGGCGCCCCTATTCCGATCGTCTACTGCGAGCGCTGTGGCGAGGTGCCGGTGCCTGAGGACCAGCTCCCCGTCCTGCTGCCGGAGATGGACCCGAAGGACATGGAGCCGCGTGGCGATGCCCAGTCGCCACTGGCGCGTGCCGTGGAGTGGGTCAACACCACCTGCCCCGCGTGCGGCGGCGCGGCGCGGCGCGAGACCGACACCATGGGCGGGTTCGCCTGCTCCTCCTGGTACTACCTGCGCTTCACCAGCCCGGACTACGACCGCGGGCCCTTTGACCCCGACCGCATGCGCTTCTGGATGCCGGTGGACCTGTACGTCGGCGGGAAAGAGCATGCCACGATGCACCTGCTCTACGCGCGCTTCTGGTACAAGGTCATGCACGACGCCGGCCTGGGCGTGCCCGGTGTGGAGCCGTTCATCAAATACCGCAGCCAGGGCCAGTTGCTGGCGCCCGATGGCCGCCGCATGTCCAAGTCCCGCGGCAACGTCATCACGCCGGACGAGATGGTGGCCAGGTACGGCGCCGATAGCCTGCGCCTGTTTGAGCTCTTTATGGCCCCGTTCGATCAGGACGCGCTGTGGAGCGACGAGGGCATCAACGGCATGTACCGCTTCCTGGGGCGCGTCTGGACCCTGGTCACCCAGACCTGGGCCGAAGCCGGCGGCCAGCGCTTTGACGCCCCCGACGACGAGCTGACCCGCCTGCGCCACAAGACCGTGAAGCGGGTGACGCAGGACATCGAGAACTTCCGCTTCAACACCATGGTGGCGGCGCTGATGGAGTTCGCCAACGCCCTGGGCGAGCGCCACCGCTCGGGGCGCTGGCAGACGGCGGCGTTCCAGGAGGCGGTGGAGACGCTGGTGGTCATGCTGGCGCCTCCGGCGCCGTTCATTGCCGAGGCGCTCTGGCAGGTCACCGGCGGGTTCGGGCGCTTCGCCCCTCGCCCGCCCGTGGCCGGCGAGCCGGCGCAGCCGTTCGGCGACGGCGGGAGCGTGCACCGGCAGCCCTGGCCGGCATACGACGAGGCCCTGACGCAGGAGGAAGTGGTGACGATCGTGGTCCAGGTCAACGGCCGGCTGCGTGACCGGCTCGAGCTGCCCCGCGAGGCGTCCGAGGCGCAGGTGCGCCAGGCCGCCCTGGAGCGCCCGCGCATTCAGGAGCTTGTCCCCGATCCGGCCGGCGCCAGATACGTCTACGTCCCCGGTCGCCTGCTCAACATCGTCACGAAATAGCTGGCCCGAACTATTCGACAACGCTGGCCGTGGCCCTCGTTCCCCTCTCCCCCACGCGGGAGAGGGGGCCAGGGGGTGAGGGCGGCCCTCCTCTCCCCGTCTCGCCGTGTCTCCGCGTCCCCGCGTCAGGGCGCGGTTCCAGGGAGTGACGTCCGTCCCCCGTTCGTCTGCGGCGGCTGATCCGGAAGCGCTACGCGCACCCGCATTAACGCGGAGCGGTGGGCCGGCTGCCCAAATACTCCTGGGACAGGGGAAGCCGGAGGATCAGGCGCGCGCCCGCTTCCAGCCCTTCGGGCGGGCTCATGACCTCCATCCCTCCGCCGTGCGCTTCGGCCAGCCCGCGGGCGATGACCAGGTCGACGCGGGCCAGCGAGCGCGCCTCGCCTTCCTCACCGATGGTGACCAGGCGGGTGAAGAGGCGGTCGCACTCATCCGGATCGAGCGTCGACCCGCAGTCCTCGACCTCGAGGGTCGCTTCCTGGCCGGTGCGTGCGATCCGCAGGGCGAGCGGGGCCAGCTCCTGGGCGCTCTGCGCCCGCTCCGTGCTGAAGCTGACCATGGCGCGGATCATCTGCACCAGGCGACGCCGGTCGGCGTGCACGATGACGGGCTCATCCGGCGCGTCGAAGCGGGGCGGCGGGCTGAGCCGCGGGTCGAATGAGGCCAAGACCTCGACCACGGCCTGGGCGAGGTCCACCGCGCCACGGTGCAGGGCCAGGCGGCGGGTCTCGATGCGGATCACGTCCAGCAAGATCTCCGCCAGCGACGAGAGGCGGTCCACCTGCTGGATGATCAGCTCCAGCGCTGGACGCAGGGCGGCGTGCGTGTCGGAACGGGCCTGGCGGTGGAGGAGCTGGGCGTAGCCGCGAATGGAGGTGAGGGGCGTGCGCAGGTCGTGGCACACCGCGGCCACGAACTCGTGATGCTCTCGCTGGTACTGCTGGGCGAGGTGAAGGTCTTCCGCACGGCGCACGGCCAGCAAGGCCAGGCGGACCTGACCCGCCACCGCGCCCACCAGCTCGGGGATCGTGGCGCTGCGCCGCGCGCCGGTGCGCGCTACGCCCACCAGGGCGAAGGTCTGCTCATCCAGCGTTACCCGCACCTCGTGCCCTGGCTGGACAGTACGGCCGGCCGGCGCGAGAGCAGCGGCCAGGGTGGGGGCGGCCGCAGCGCGGGCGAGGCCGGCGGCGATCCGCTGCTCCAGCGCCGCGGCGTCGGCAGCGCCCCTGCCGGCGGCCGCTACCAGCCACTCCGGCGCCGCCTTGCGAGAGGCGAACCCGCCATCCAGGCGGGGCCAGCAGGCGGCGGCGACCGCCAGGCTCCCGGGGATGAGGGTGGCCAGGGTCGCGGCCGCGTCTCGGAGCGCGGCCTGCACCCCTTCAGCGCGGGCCAGCTGGCCGGCCAGCGATTGCAGCTGCTGCGCTTGCTCCCGTCTCGTTAACATGCCAGGATCCACGCCCGCCTCAGCGCGGTTGTCTTGCACTCTCCTTGCAGGCTCCACGCTATGTCCTGGCAAGATTGTTGCCGTGGGCTGCCGGCAGCCCCTAGACTTGGTGGCGATGGTCTCACTGCCCGCCGCTTCCAAGGTTACCTACCCGTTGCTGTCCCAGCGCCTGCGCTCGCTGGCGCCTTCCCCCACGATGGCGATGGACACCAGGGCCAAGGCCCTGGCCAGGGACGGCGCCCCCATCCTGAACATGAC
>DAOTTI010000247.1:0-13310 GCA_034437795.1 Chloroflexota bacterium
ACGGAACACCTCCACAGGAGAACTCAGCACTCCCCTATGGTGGGCACACCGCGGGCCCGGCCTCTCCATTACCCGCACACCGGGTTACTTAGCGCCGCCGTGGATACCCGCTGAGCCAACCAGTTCTGGCAGTGACGCTGGGTTGTAATACTTTGGATTCACATGGCAGTTCGTCCGATCATTACCGATCAGCAGCACAGCGTCCTGCGGGGCAAGGCCAAGCGCGTGGGGCGCATTGACGAGTCGATCCGGCGCCTGATCGACGACATGATCGACACCATGCGGGCGGCGCCGGGGGTGGGCCTGGCCGCGCCCCAGGTTGGGGTGCCGTTGCGCGTGATCGTCGTTGAGTATGAGGACCAGCTCTATGCCGTCGTGAACCCCGAGATCATCAGGCGTGAGGGGGAGATCACCGACGAGGAGGGCTGCCTGTCGGCGCCCCACTGGCAGGGCCCGGTGAGCCGCGCTGCCAGCGTGGTGGTGAAGGGCCGCGACCGCGACGGGAAAGAGGTGCGCATCAAGGCGGAGGGCTGGCTGGCGCGCATCTTCCAGCACGAGATCGACCATCTCGAGGGGACCCTCTTTCTGGATCGCGTCCAGGACCGGTCAAAGATCCACTGGGTGGAGCCGGCCGAGGAGGAGGCGCATGAGGTGGCGGAGGTCGGGAGCCGTGGCGCGCCGGCGAAGGACCGCGGGGAATAGCCCGCGGTTCCCCACCAGGTCGATGAGCCTCCGCGGCGAGACCGGCCGGCGCGGGTAGGCGGGGAGGAGCGAGCGGCTGGGGCGCACAGCGCTGCGGCCGTAACGGGGGGCTGCCGGCGGCCGGCGTACCGAAAGCACCTGCGACTGAGAGCGCAGCGGACGGGCGATACAGGCATGACGGAGCGCACTCTTCAGGGGCCGCCACGGGCGGTGTTCATGGGCACGCCAGAGCTTGCGGCCACCGTCTTGAGGCGGCTGCTGCAACCGGATTCGCCAGTGCGCGTGGTGGCGGTGGTGACGCAGCCGGACAAGCCGGTGGGGCGGCGCCAGGTGCTGACGCCCCCGCCGGTGAAGGCGCTGGCCCAGGAGCACGGGCTGGCCGTGCTCCAGCCGGTCAGCCTGCGCCGGCCGGCCGCGCAGGAAGCGATCCGGCGCCTGGCGCCCGATCTTGGGATCGTGGCGGCCTACGGCAAGCTCCTGCCGCCGGAGGTCCTGGCTATCCCGCCGTACGGGTATCTGAACGTCCATCCGTCCTGCCTGCCCCGCTGGCGGGGCCCCTGGCCGGTGGGAGCGGCCATCCTGGCCGGCGATGATGAGACTGGCGTGAGCATCATGAAGCTGGACGAAGGCATGGATACGGGGCCGGTGCTGGCGCGCCGTCGCGAGCCGATCCGGCCGGACGACACCACCGGCACGCTGGAGCAGCGCCTGGCCGCCATCGGCGCGGAGCTCCTGGTGGAGGTCATCCCGCCCTACCTTCGCGGCGACCTGCAGCCGGAACCTCAGGATGACCGTGCGGCCACCTACTCGGGGCTGGTCCGGAAGGAGGCCGGCGCGCTGGACTGGAACAGGCCGGCGGTTCAGCTCGAGCGCCAGGTGCGCGCCATGCAGCCGTGGCCGGTGGCGTTCACCTTTTGGGAGGGCAGGCGGCTCAACGTCCTGCGCGCGCGCGTCCTGCCCGCGTCCTCCGGCCCTGCCGGACCAGGGCCGCGCGCCACAGGCGAGCCGGGCCGGGTCCTAGCGGTGGACAGGGCGGCCGCGGTGGTCACGGGAGATGGCCTGCTGGTGCTGGAGGAGGTGCAGCTTGAAGGGCGCGGGCCGATGCCGATCCAGGCCTTTCTGAATGGCCACCGGACCTTCATTGGCAGCCGGTTAGGCTAGCCGGCTCGGGACGCCGGCTGGGCGGGGCCGCGGGTCTCGCGGCGGGAGCGCTCATTCCGCTTGCCGGCCGCAGGCTGCGCCGGCTGCCCATCAGCCGGCCGGCCTCCCGCCTGGTCGGCCCGCTCCCGCAGCTCACGGTACTTCTCCTGCAGGCGGGCCAGCTCCTCGTCGGTGCTCTCCTCGACGTCGATGATCTCGTTACGAGCGGCGTGCAGGGCGCGGATCACCTCGTCCAGCTTGATGTGCAGGGCCCTGGCGTCGCGGTTCTGGGTGTTCTGGATCAGGAAGACCATCAGAAACGTGACGATGGTCGTTCCCGTGTTGATGACTAGCTGCCAGGTATCTGAGAAGCCAAAGAGCGGGCCGCTGATGGCCCAGGCGCCGACGATAGTGAGGGCCACGAGGAAGGCCCAGGGGCTGCCGACGGCGTTGGCCGTGGCGGTCGCGATCTGCCCGAACCAGGCGGACACCGCAGCCAGGATGCCGCCGTCGGTGGGGCTTGGCGGCGGGGTCTCGCGGCGCTCCCGCGCCCCTGCGCGCCCGTTGCCCCTCGACCCGGCGGGCCGTTTCGACCTCCCCCCGCTACGCTGCTCGCCCTCTTTCGTCACGTGGTGGCCCTACCCAGCGCTGTTCCCAATGGAACCGTTCTCACGCCACTGAAGCAAATACCGTGCCGGGGACACGGCTGCCGGCCTGCGCTGTCCGCGGCGGGCGCCCTGTTCCCACTGCCGAAGGGAGAGGGAACAATAGGCGGCGCCCTGACCCTAACCCTCTCCCTTTGGGAGAGGGAACTGCTCGCTGGCCATGAATGAACCGGGCTAGCTCCGAGCTGCTCTCACCCTGGCTCGCTCCCAAAGTAGGCGGCGCCGTCACCCTGGCCCGCTCCCAAGCGGAGAAGCGGCTCCAGACTGGCTGCGAATGGTCCAGGCTAGACCTGATCGAGCAGATATTCGCGCAGCAGGTTGAGGGCGTAGAGCACGGCGCGGCGCCGGATGATGGCAGGGGCGGTCGTATCCAGGCGATTGGCGCGCGCCAGCTCGCGCCCGCTTGCATTGACCAGCACTGTATAGGAGCGCCGGCCCGGGGTGGCCCCTTCACGCGGCACGACGTCCGCGGCGAGCGCCAAGCCCAGATCGGCCCCGAACTGGCGCACTGCCTCGACGGCAAGGTCGAGGGCGCGTTGTGCGCCAGGCCCATTGGCGTCATCGACGCCAATTGACGCGGGGGGAGCCGCGCTGACCAGCCCGCCCTTGAAGCGAGCGCCGGCCGCCTCGCTGAGATCGCTGGCGATCAGGCCGCCGGTGAACTCCTCCGCGGTGGCTACGGTCAACCCCGCCTGTTCCAGCAGCCTGGCCGCTACCCCCGCCAGGGACTCCTCGTCCAGGCCGTAGATGGCGCGGCCCAGCGCCTCCCGCACCCGCGGCTCCAGGGCGTCGAGCATGGCCCTGGCCGCCGCCTCGGTCGGGGCCTTGGCGCTGGTCCGGACGTGGACCCCGTCCGCCTTGGCGTAGGTGGCGATGGTGGGATTGGTGGAGGCCAGCAAGGGCCGGATCAGCTCTTCGACGGCGGACTCGCCGATGCCGACCACCTTGAACGTTCTGGTGAGGATGATGGCCCCGCCCTGGCGCGCCCGCAGGCGAGGCACGACCTCGTGCTCCCACATGCGGTACATCTCGCCCGGAACGCCGGGCATGGCCACGATGACGCGCCCATCGCGCTCCACCCACCAGCCGGGCGCCGTGCCGATGGGGTTGCGGAGCACCTGGGCCGACTTGATCAGGGTGGCCTGCTTGATGTTGCTCTCTGGCATGGCCATGCCCCGCCGGGCGAAGAAGGCGCGCAGCTCGACCTCGAGGTCGGGCTGGACCTCCATCGCCTCACCCAGCAAGGCGCTGATCGCCTCCCGCGTCAGGTCGTCCTCCGTGGGGCCAAGGCCGCCGGTAATGACGATCAGCTCCGACCGCTCCCAGGCGCGGCGCAGGTGCTCGGTCAGCCGGCCCAGGTTATCGCCGAGCTGGGAGATGTAGAAGCAATCGATGCCTAATGCCGAAAGCCGCTGGGCCAGCCAGGAGGCGTTGGTGTCGGTAATGTGGCCCAGGAGCAGCTCCGTGCCGACTGAAACGATCTCCGCGCGCATATTCAGGTGCTCAGCTCACCGTTCTCAATGCTCAATGCCCAGTGCCCTCTCAATGCTCAGCGCTCGGTGCTCAGTACTCGATTACCCCGCCGTTCTAGCCGCCGGGCTCGGAGGGAGGCGGGAGGAGGTCTTCCATCGCCACCTCGCGACCTTCGCGGGAGGAGCGGTGGATGGCCAGACACAGCGCCAGGGAGGCGCGCCCGTCTTCCCCCGGAATGCGCGGGTCGCGCCCCTCGGTGATGGCGGCGATGAACTCGGCGTCTTCGGCCAGCACCGCCGTGTTGACGCGCCGCTCGGGGTCAGTCAGCGGGGGCACTTCAATCAGGCGCTCGGCGCCGTCACCAGTGTACCGGAGGCGCAGGCCGCGGCCCTCGGTGATGACCATGGCGCGGGTGCCCAGAATGGCTCGCCACGTTCCGCCACCCAGTGGGACGCTCAGTCCCCCTTCGAAGCCGCCCACCGCACCTGAGCGGAAGGTGAGCGTGGCCCGCACGAAGTCGTCGAACTCCGGGTAATCGGCGCGCGAGCAGATGACGCGGCCGTGGATGCGCACGACGGGGCCGGCTACCGCTTCGCCCACCCAGCGCAGGAAGTCCACCTCATGGATACCCCACTCAATGGTGAAGCCCCCACCGCGGCGCCAGTCGCGGCGCCACCAGGGCATCTCGGCGGGAGAGGCGTCACCAAACCGGCGGCTCCAGCAGGCCACCAGGTTCCCGAGCTCGCCATCCAGCAGGAGGCTGCGCATGCGCTGCAGCTGGGGCCAGTAGCGCAGCACCTGGCCCACCATCAGGCGCACGCCGGCCTGCCGGCAGGCGTCGATCATCTGGGTGGCCGCTTCCAGGGTGTGGGCGATCGGCTTTTCGACGAAGACGTGGCGCCCGGCCTGTGCGGCGGCAATGGTGTGCTCGGCGTGCAGGTGGGGCGGGCTGCAGACCCAGACCGCGTCGGCGTGCTCCCACAGGTCCGCCTCACTGGCAACGGCGCGGCCGCCGAACTGCGCGGCGCGCTCCTGGGCCCGCTCGAGCACAGGGTCGGCAAAGGCGGTGATGCGCACCTCTGGCAGGCGCTGCAGCGCCGCCAGGTGAGCGCTAGCGATGGTGCCCGCACCAATAAAGCCGGCTCGGATCATGGAGACCCCCTGGGCAGATGATGGTGAGCGCGCATTCGGACCGGCACTCTACATCGTAGCGTTTCAGCGCCGTCGGCCCAGAAGCTCAGTCGAGGCGGGATGAGCAGACGGAGTAGCAAGCAGTGAGTAGCGAGGCGCGAGTGGCGAGGCGCGAGTGGCGAGGAGCGAGTGAAACGCCCTGGCCCTCTCCCATAAGGAGAGGGGGCTCGTTCGCGGGTGGTGAATAGGCCAGGCAAGGTGGCGCTGCGTGAGTCGGCGCGGGGTGCGGGGGGCATTGTCACGCCTCGCTCTCCCCACCTATACTTCTCCCACCTTTCCCTCCATCTTCTCTTACCTTGCCCATGACCACCACACCGGATATCGGGCCCGCAGCCGCGGAGCAGCGCTCCATTGTACGCCTGCGGACGCTGGCCACGCTGGCCGCCTGGCACGCCTGGCAGGGGCTGGATGCCCTACTGCCGCGGACGGCGCGGTTCTGGCTGGCTACGGCCGCGGGCGAGTTGCTGTACTGGCTGCTGCCGGCCAAGCGCCGGGCGGTGCTGGAGAACATGGCGCACGTGCTGGGCCCGCGGGCGTCTCCGGCCGAGGTGCGCCTGATGGCCAAGCGCTCCTTCCGCAACTTTGCTAAATATCTCTCCGAGTTCACGCACCTGCCCCGCTGGTCCAGCGCCGACCTGGAGCGACTGATGACGGACGTGCAGGGCTGGGAGCACGTCGAGGCGGCGCTGGGAGATGGGAAAGGCGCCATCTTCGTGTGCCCGCACTTTGGTAACTGGGACATCGGGGGCTGGTTCTTTGGCCGGCGCCACGCCTTCGCCGCCGTGGCTGAACCCCTGGAGCCGCCGGAGCTGGACGCGCTGGTGCAGGGCTGGCGACGGGCAAAGCACATCGGGATCATCCCGCTGGCGCGCGCGCCGCGAGGGGTCCTGCGCATGCTGCAGCAGGGTGGGATCGTCGCTCTCGTCGTGGACCGGCCAACCCACGTCCAGGGAGATGGTGTGCCGGTCCGGTTCTTCGGGGAGTGGACGCGGGTGCCGGGGGGCGCGGCCCATTTTGCCCTCAAGACCGGCGCCCCCGTCCTCGCGGCCGCCGTCTGGCGGACGCCCCAGAACACCTACGCCGGCTTCATCCTGCCCCCGCACCGCTTTACGCCCAGCGCCGACCGTGAGGACGACGTGGCGCGGGTCATGCAACGGATCATGGAGGACATGGAGGCCATCATCCGGTCCCATCCCGACCAGTGGTACATGTTCCGCCGCATGTGGCCGTGCCCGCCGGCGTGGCAAACGCGCCCCGCAGGGAGGCCGGTGGCCGCGGAGCCGGCGGCCGTGCTGTCGGCCGTGTCCGGCGAGGTGGCGGGGACGTCATGATCCGGCTGGGGCTGTTCGCCGCCGGCGCGTGGCTGGCCGAATGGCTCCCCGCACCGCTGCTCTACCTGCTGGCGCGGGCCATCGGGTGGCTGGCGAGCTACGTCCCTGCCCCACCGCGAACCCGCCTGGAGCGGAACCTGGCCGTGGTGCTGGGGACGTGCCCCAACGACCCGCGTGTGCGGCGCCTGGTGCACCGCGTCTATCAGACGCACGCCGTCAACTACGCTGACCTCCTGCGCGGGCCGCGCTTCAGCAGGGAGCAGGCGGCGGCCCGCTTTCGCCAGGCGGGTGACGGGTGGCGGCCGTTCTGGGACGCCCTGGCCGCCGGGCACGGGCTGGTGCTGGTCACGGCCCACTTCGGGCGGTTCGAGCTGCTGAGCCATTATCTGGAGCACCTGGGAGTCCCGATCACGCTGGCGGTGGAGCGCTTGCAGCCGCCGGCTCTCTTTGACCTGCTCTGTCGGCTGCGCCAGCGCGAGAGCCTTGAGCTCGTGCCCCACGATACCGCCCTGCGCCCGCTGCTGCGGGCCCTGGCGCGCGGGCGGGTGGCGGGGTTCCTGGCGGATTGGGACCCGTCCGGACACGGCGTGGAGGTGGAGTTCTTCGGGCGGCCGGCGCCACTGCCGGCCGGGCCGGCGTTCATCGCCCGCCGCGCCGGCGTGCCCCTGTTCATTGGGTTCGCTGTGCCGGCCGACGATGGCCCCTATCATTGGGGGGTCATGGAGCCGCCCATCATCGTCGAGCGCACCGCCGACGCCGACGCCGATGTGCGGCAGGCCACGCAAGCTATGGCCCGCACGTTCGAGCGCTACATCGGGCGCTACCCCGACCAGTGGGTGATGTTCCATCAAATCTGGCCGGCCGGCTTGGTAGAGTGCAGGACAGGGGCGGCACCGGCGGCCTGCTCCCGCACTGCCGGCTGACGGGGCGACGAGGGATCGATGAAGATCGCGCTGGTGACACCGTACGACTACCCGTTCCCGGGTGGCGTGACGGAACACATCTCCCATCTGGATCGGTGCTTCACCGATGAAGGGCACGAGGTGCGCATCCTGGCGCCGTCCTCACGCGCCGACGTGGAGACGGTGCAGCCGAACGTCTATCGCCTGGGCAAGACCATCATTCCGGTCCCGGCCAATCAGTCGGTGGCGCGCCTGACCCTCTCGCTCACCCTCTCGCGCCGCGTCAAGCAGATCCTGCAGGCAGAGCAGTTCGACGTCATCCACCTGCACGAGCCGCTGGTTCCTGCGCTGCCGCTGACGGTCCTGCGCCTGTCACAGACGACCAACGTGGCCACGTTCCACGTCTCCCGCGAGTCCTATTTCGGCTACGTGTACGCCAGGCCGCTGCTGCAGCGGTTCATGCGCAAGCTCCACGGGCGGATCGCCGTCTCCGAGGCCGCCCGCGACTTCATCAGCCAGTACTTCCCGGGAGACTACCGGATCATCCCCAATGGGATCGACGTGGAGGCGTACGAGCGCCCCTACCCGCCCATGCCTGAGCTGCAAGACGGGAAGATCAATCTGCTCTTCGTCGGCCGGCTGGAGAAACGCAAAGGGCTGATCTATCTCCTGCGCGCGCTCCCATACGTGAAGTATCACTTCCCCAACCTGCGCCTGATCGTGGTGGGCGCGTTCGACGATGAGCAGATCCAGGAATACCAGGAGTTCGTGCACAGCGCCGGCCTGACGGACGTCATCTTCAAGGGCTTTGTCTCGGACGAGGACAAGATCCGCTATTACCAGAACTGCCACATCTTCTGCTCGCCAGCCATCGGGCGGGAGAGCCAGGGGGTGGTCCTGCTGGAGGCGATGGCCGCCGGCAAGCCGGTGATCGCGTCTGCCCTGGAGGGCTACCGTACGGTCGTCCGCCATGGAGAGGAGGGGCTGCTCGTACCGCCGGCGGACGAGGCCGCGCTGGCCGTTGGCCTGTGCCGGCTGCTGAGCGACGAGGCGCTGCGCCGGCGGCTGGCGGAGGCCGGCCGGCGCAAGGCGCAGAGCTATTCCTGGCGCAAGGTGGCCAGGCAGATCCTCGACCTCTACCGCGAGGCGATCGATACGGCGCAGCGCAACGCTCTGACGCGCGGCCCGCTGCCCGTCCCGGCGGTGCCGCACCTGGCGTGAAGCTGGCGGGGTAAGCCCTTCCGCCCCCACTCCGACGCGGGGTCTCGGAGACACGGGGACGTGGGCCATGGCGTGGCGCGATGTGAAGCATTTGCGCGCCCGTGACGTGGCGGCGGCTGGCATAATCGGACAAAGGTGACAACCATCATCGGGTCCGGCTTTCGCGCAAGCTTGCAGGGGCAGACGCGCCGCGCTGCCGAGTGGCTGGTAGGGCCGCTGGCGCACACGGGCATTACGCCCAATGGCTTGACCATGCTCGGCTTCGCCCTCAGCGTCGTGGCCGGCCTCGTCCTGGCGTCTCAGGCGCTGGTACCCGGCGGGCTACTGGTGCTGCTGGCGGGGGCATTCGACATGCTCGATGGGGCGCTGGCACGGGTGAAGAACCAGAAGACGCCCTTCGGGGCCTTCCTGGATTCCACGCTGGACCGCTATTCTGAGGCGGCCGTCTTTCTGGGCCTGCAGGTGGCGTTTCTGCGCGATGCGGACCCGGACTGGCTCTCCCTGTCTGGCGTGGTCCTGTGCCTGCTGGTGCTGGTTGGCTCGTTAATGATCAGCTACACGCGCGCCCGCGCGGAGGGCTTGGGGCTCGACTGCGAGGTGGGCTGGCTGCAGCGCCCCGAACGCATTCTGGCCCTGGGGATCGGCCTGCTGCTGCCGCGCCAGCTGCTCCTGGCCGTGCTCGCTGCTCTGGCCCTGCTGACGCACGTGACGGTGCTGCAGCGCATCGCCCACGTGCGCCGCCTCACCACGGCGACGAATACGCCCGGTGGATGAAGCGGCAGGTCCAGTCCCCGCCCGATCCCGCGCGGAGGCGGGCCGGAGCGAGTGCCGAGCAGTGTGTAGCGAGTAGCGAGAGCCGAGTAGCAGGTAGCGCGGGAGGCGGTCTGGGAGGGCGGAGCGCTCGCCCTCTCCCACGGAGAGAGGGTGCTCTCCCGCTGGCCATGGAGAGGGAGCCATCACTCTCACCCTCGGGAGAAGAGACGCGATAGGGCGCGTGCGGACGAGTTGGTGGCACGTCAGGTGACTGGACGAATGGCGAAAGGCAAGGTCATAGTGGAGCAGGCGCATCGGGTCGCGCACGTGGAGCGCGCGACCCGCGAGACGCAGATTGCAGTGGACCTCGATCTCGACGGCACCGGCGCCGCGACGATCGACACCGGTCTGCCGTTTCTGGACCACATGCTGGAGCAGGTGGCGCGCCATGGGCTGTTCGACCTGACGATCCGCTGCCGCGGCGACGTGGCGGTGGATGCGCACCACACCGTCGAGGATTGCGGGCTTACTCTCGGGCGCGCCTTCCACCAGGCGCTGGGCGACCGGGCCGGCATCCGGCGGATGGGACAGGCCCTGGTGCCGATGGACGAGGCGCTGGCCCAGGTGGCCATCGACGTCAGCGGCCGGCCGTACTGCGTGGCGGACGTGGGTGGTGCTGGCTCCGATGATGGGCAGGTCCCCGCGTCGCTCATCCGCCACCTGCTGGAGAGCTTTGCCGCCGAAGCGCGCCTGACCTTGCACGTGCGGGTCCTGGCCGGCGCCAGCGGGCACCACCAGGCGGAAGCGATCTTCAAGGCCCTGGCGCGGGCGCTGCAGGAGGCAGTGCAGCATGACCCGCGGCGCGCCGGTGCGGTTCCCAGCACCAAGGGGACCCTCACCGGCTGACGGGGGACGAAGGGCCGGGGAGGGCAGCGTGCAGGTCGACGGCGAGCGAGCGTCGCCGGCCGGCCAGGTCGGCTATCGGTCGTCCCCCGCCGGGCGGAAGACGCGGCGCGAGTAAGGACGTGGCCGGCGTTCAGACCCTGCTCGTTGAGGTGGCCGTGGCCAAACTCCCCAAATACGCCGTGCGGGAGAGTGGCGACACGGTGGAGATCACCGAGCGACCGCACGGCGGGCTGTCCGTTGTGCTGGCCGACGGGCAGGGCAGCGGGCAGGCCGCAAAGATGCTCTCTAACCTGGTGGCCAAGAAGGCGATCAACCTATTGGCGGATGGGACGCGCGACGGGGCCGCAGCGCGCGCGGTGCACGATTACCTGTACGCCTACCGGCGGGGGCAGGTCTCGGCCGAGCTGGTCATCATCTCCGCCGACCTGGCGACGCACACCATCGTCGTCTCCAGGAACACCCTCTGCCCCGCGCTCCTGGCCCAGGCGGGACGCGTGGAACGCTGGGCTGAGCCCGGCACGCCCATCGGCCTCTACCGCCACACCAAACCGCTGATCCGCGAGCTACCGATCGAGGACGGCGCGGCCGTGGTGGCGTACAGCGATGGCATCGCTGATGCGGGCCGGCGCCGCGGCGAGCGCTTCGACACCGCCGCCGTGGTCCAGCAGCTGCTGGACGGGGGCGCCACGGCCCAGGCCGTCGCCGACGAGGTGCTGGCGCAAGCGCTGGCGTTGGACGAGCGCCGGCCGGCGGACGACATGAGCGTCGTGGTTATGACCGTCCGCCTGGCGCGGCTGGCCGACGGCGCGCGCCGGCTGGTGGTGCACTTTCCCCTGCCATAGCTGGGCTTGGTCACCAGCGGAGCCCTCACCCGGGCCGTCTCCGTCTGGCAGAGGGAACTGATCGCGGGCCGGCTACCTGACCTGGATCCATTCCAGTGGAGCTCTCACCCGCGCCCTCTCCCGCTGGGGAGGGAATTCCTGGCCCTGGGGGTTGCTCCGCGGACGGTAGGCGGGCCTGCCCAGAGAGGTCGTCTGGACCAATCCTACGCCGCGGGCGCGGCCGGCGAGCGCTCCTGTTCTGGCGCCTGGGGCGACGAGAGGTGGCCCGCGCCACCGACCGCTTCGGCGGCGCGCCGGCGCAGGTCCTGGAGGCGCTCACTGAACTTGACAGGATAAGGGCGCTCGACGCGCAGGGCCTTCCACTCGTCGGGGAGCGCACGCAGGTTCTGCTGCGCATATTCCCAGATCTCGCTCAGGGGCGGCAGGCTGCCGGGAAGGACGTCGCCGTCTCGCATCACCGGCTTCAGCAGGCGGGTGCCGCCCGGCGGCCGGGGCTCATCGGCGAGCTGGACCAGGTCATACTCGAAGTTGCCGATGCGGTACACCTCTTTCTTGCCCGGCCAGGTGCTCTTCTCGCCAGCGAGCTTGATCCGCGCGTGCTCGACGCCGGCCTGGTCCACGTAGAGCACCTCCTTGTAGACGCCGCCCAGCGCCCCGCCCTCGACGCCGTGCTCGACGGAGCCGGCCCCCACCCCCAGGCGCGTGCCGACGCCAAATCCGTCGATCGGCGCCCCCTGGGCCAGCAGGTCGGCGATGACGAACTCATCCAGATCGCCGGAGGCCAGGACGCGGGTCTCATGCAGGCCCGCATCGTCGAGCGCCTGGCGCACGTAGCGGCTGTCGGCCAGCAGATCGCCGCTGTCCAGCCGGACGGCGGCCAGGGTGTGGCCGAGGCGCTCCTGGGCGTCGCGGGCCACCTCGATCACGGTATGGATGGCGCGCCGCACCTCATAGGTGTCGAGCAGGATGGTGTAGCGGTTGTACGTCTCGGCGACGGCGCGGAAGGCGTCAGCCTCGTCCTCGAAGAGCTGGACCAGGGCGTGCGGGATGGTGCCGGTGGCGCGCAGGCGGTAGCGCTCGGCGGCGGCGACGAAGGAGGTCGAGACGCAGCCCCCGATGTAGGCGGAGCGGGCGACGGTAAAGGGCGCCTGCGCCCGCCGGAAGGCGAACTCGGCCACGGGCCGGCCGCGGGCGGCAGTGGTGACGCGCGCCGCCTTGGTGGCGATCAGCGTGGCGAGATTGATGGCCTGCAGGACCCCCGACTCGATCAGCAGCGCCTCAGGGAAAGGAGCGGTGACGCGGAGCAACGGCTCGTTGGGGAAGGCGATCGAACCTTCCGGCATGGCCAGCACCTCGCCGCTGAAGCGCAGGTGGCGCAGGTACGCGAGAAAGTCGGGGTGGTAGTCGCGCACCTGCGCCAGATAGCGCAGATCGGCGTCGCTATAGCGGAAGGCACTGATGAACTTCAGGGCCCCTTCCAGCCCCGCCACCAGCAGGTAGGCGCCGCCGAAGGGGGCGCGGCGCACGTACAGGTCGAACGTGGTCAGGTCCAGCCTGCCGGCCCGCCAGGCCACATAGGCGGCGTCGGGATGATAGAGGTCGGTCAGCAAGCCCGGGGAGACCGGCGTATCGCAGAGCAACTCCACCATACTCCCGATTGTAGGACGTGAAGCGCCCCTTCCGGCGCCTCCCCGGGCCACGGCTTAGCTGGCGCGGAGCTGGCTCATCTCGCCGATGAGGCTGGAGATCAGCTCGCTGGCCTGGGCACGGGTCAGCCCGTCTGTCGCCACCGTCTTGCCAGTGGCCCGCGCCATGCGGGCGATGGTCTCGAGCTGCTTGGGCGTCGCCGGCGGGCTGCCGGCTCTGACCGCACTGCCCGGCGCTGGGGCGCGGTCCGGCCGCGGGCCTCGCGCCGGCACCGGCTGCTCCTCCGCCTCCGCCGGCTCAACGTCCTCCGCCGGCTCGACGGCGCGCAGTGCCTGCCTGGCGCCAGACGGGCGGCCGGCAGGTACGGCCGGTCGCTCCTGCTCCTCCAGGTCGTCGGCGTCGGCCAGCTCCTCCAGGGCCGTCACGCCCACGTTGACCGCATCCCGCAGGGCGCGCGCCTTGGCCCGCGTCTCCGCCATGCGGATCAGATGCGGCGCCATCAGGCGCGTGACGTTGGCCGGGGAGGCGTCCCCCAGG
>DAOTTI010000248.1:0-32798 GCA_034437795.1 Chloroflexota bacterium
CCAGGGCCTGGCGGCTGGGCAGGCCGGTGAGGGGATCACGGGTCCGATCCGCCAGCAGGGCGTCCACGCGTCGCAGGCGAGCGGCCAGCGTCTTGAGCAGCGCCCAGCCGATCGCTCCATAGCGGTGCACCGCGGCCACGAAGACGTCGCGGCTGAAGCGAATGCAGGTGGTTGGCCCGACGGCGATACAGGTGGCCGAACGCGGCGCGCCGTCGATCAGGGAGAGCTCGCCGACGGCGTCACCGGCCTCCAGGAAGGCCAGCGTCGTCTCGATCCGCAGCCCGCCGTACTCGACGTGCGCCACCACCTCCACCACCCCGCTGATGATGATGTAGGCGTCGTCCCCCGGCTCCCCCTGGCGCACGATGACCTCGCCCTTCTCGAAGTGCACCACCCGCGCCATCTCCGCGATCGGCAGCAGGTCGTCGGGGTTGAGCCCGGCAAATAGCCCGATGGACGCCAGCAAGCGCAAGCGCTCGCCGGTGGAATTCTCAATGACCTCCCCTGAACGCCAGTCAGCATCTCCAGATGCCGGTTTGCCTCCACCTTCCCCCACTTGCCCTTCATGCACGGCTGCCTCCGCGGGAGCATGACGAGCCGGCTGTACCACTCCTGATTCTTCCCCCGTTGCGTACTTACTGCGGCAGTTGCGCGTGCACCGCCTTCATGAATGCGCGGAACGCCGTCGACATGCCCGCTGCTCACGAATAATGTGCCATAGACCGTTGAGACCCGATAGCGCCAGTGTTGCGGTGGGGTTGAGGTGCGCGGTGATCTCAACCGGGCTATAACCGGTCTCCTACCTCCGCCACTACCGCACAGGCGCATGCTCATAGCCGGCGGAATGCTCGCCATCGCAGGCTACGTCCTACTCACCAAGAGGTGACTCCAATGGCTGTCTGGGCCACGTTTGTCAGGCGGACGTCCGAAGAGCCTTGGCGCCTCGAGGCGATGTCCGTCCTCTCTGCCGAGCGAGCGCGCGCGCTGGCCGAACGCGACCATGCGCGCACCCACGTGGTAGGGGCGCAATACCTGGTCCGCCAGTATGAGACGCCGCACGCCGTGCCATGGACGCTCGACGCCCCTGACGATGAGCGAACGATGGAGACGAGGGAGCAGGGCGGCTCCGCCCTCCGCCAGTCGTAGCCGAGCCTGCCTTCCCGTGGCGATGGCCAGCCTTCCACGCCCCGCTGGTGCTCCGGAGGGGCATGATCGATCCGTCACGGCCAGCCAGAAGTCGTCTTGGGAGAGGGCTAGGGTCCGCCACGATGCCCCGCCGGAGGCCTGGAGCCCCTCTCCTTTTGGGGGAGGGCTAGGGTGAGGGCCCCACATGCGAAGAGCCGGTCTAGACAGCCCCTCTGCTCTAGGCCCTGGCCCGGGGCTGGCAGGCGTCGCGTACTGTAGCAATCAGACTGGAGGACGAGAACGGCTTCTGGAGGATCGCGAAGGCGGCGGCGGCCTGGTGCGGGGCCAGTACGTCGGTGAGGCCGGAGACAATGATGATGGGAATGCTGCCCACGACGGGGTCCGCCTTGAGGTCCATCAGCAAGGACGCGCCCGATCGATAGGGCAGGCCCAGGTCCAGCAAGATGGCGCACGGTTGCAGGCGCCGCGCCAGCGCCGCCGCGCCGAGCGCCGACGCCGTGGCCGTCACCTCGTAGCCTTCAGCCCCCAGCACGTCGGCCAGGAACTCGCTGTGGGCAGGATCGTCCTCGATGACCAGCACGCGGCCCGCCGCACCCATAGCACTCCTTTGCTGCGCCACTATAGCACTGTCGCGCCACCCTGCGGGTGCCCGCCCTCTCGCCACGAGCGGTACCGGAAAGACGCTGGGCTGGCCTGGCTTGCCGGCCGCTCGCTCAAGAACTCGCATTTTGAACGCTACCTAGCAATCCCTGTGCCAGCGGTGCGCGCCCCCAGACGGACGCCTTCGGCCTGCGCGCCAGCCGGCAGTCGCCGTGCCAGCGGTGGGCGCGATCAGCGCGGTGCGAGACATGATCCACCCCTGGCAGTCGCTGAACCGCGGATGCGCGCGACGTTCCGCATGGCGCCGCGACCTGGCCGGCGTTCCCGCCCTCCGCGTCCGCGCGTCCCCACGTCGGCGACGAGGCGGTCTAGCCTCCTCCGGTCAGAACCTCTCGCTACGGCTTGTGCCCCGTCGCCACGTCTCCGCATCCCCGCGTCGGAGTAGAGGGCGGCAGGGCCGCAGATGGTGAGGTCCTTCCTCCGTCCCGGCGCGCCCCCACCTGACGCGCCTCCCGCTGCGCCGCCCGCCGCGACGGTCCCAACGGCGCCTGAGACCGCCCCTGGCCCTGCCGCAGACTGCGCCGCGCTCCGAGCAGGCAAGATCGCCTGGGCAGCAGGCGCCACGTCCCAGTACGATCTCACCCATGCAACCACGCGCGCAACAGCCTCGACCAAGTACGAGCACCCCAGCCCCCGCCGACGCGACCTCGCCCGGCTCGCCCGGCCGGTACGACCTCCTCTTGAAAGGCGGGCACGTCATCGACCCCGCGAACCAGATCGACGCGCCGGCCGACGTGGCCATCGCCGGCGGGCGCATCGCCCTGGTCTCGCCGGAGATCGACCCCGCGCGGGCGGCGCAGGTGGTGGACGTCTCCGGCCTCTACGTCACGCCCGGGCTGATCGACATCCACGTGCACGTCTACCCGCACTGGGGCTACGGCCCCACCTGGCAAGCCTCCGTCATTCCCGACGCGCACTCCTTCCGCGCCGGGGCCACCACCTTCGTGGACGCCGGCACGGCCGGCGCAACGCACTTCGAGGACTTCAAGGCCAGGTTCGTCGATCGGTCGAAGACGCGCGTGCTCGCCTTCGTGAACATCGCCGCCGACGGGATGGGCGACGCGGAGCAGGACCCGCGCCAGTTCGACGCGCGGCGCGCCGCGGCCGTGGCGGAGCAATATGCCGGCATCGTGGTCGGGATCAAGACCGCCCACTACTGGACCCGCCAGCCCTGGGACGACCTGCACACGCCGTGGGCCTCGGTGGACGCCGCCGTCGAGGCCGGCACGCTGTGCCAGAAGCCGGTGATGGTGGACTTCTGGCCCCGCCCGCCGGAGCGGACGTATCGCGACCTGCTCTTGAGCCATCTGCGCCCCGGCGACATCCACACCCACGTCTTCGCCCAGCAGTTCGAGATCCTTAATCAGCAGGGCCGGGTCCAGGACTTCCTGTGGGAGGCGCGGGAGCGGGGCGTGCTCTTCGACCTCGGCCACGGCGGGGCCAGCTTCTGGTTCCGAAACGCCGTCCCCGCCATCCAGCAGGGCTGGCCCCCGGATAGCATCAGCACCGACCTGCACATGGGGAGCGTGAACGGCGCGGTGCTGGACACGCTGCACACCGCCTCGAAGTGCCTGGCCATGGGCCTGCCCCTCCAGGAAGTGATCTACCGGTGCACCGTCACGCCAGCGCGGGCCATCCGGCGGCCAGATCTGGGCACGCTCTCGCCAGGCGCGGAGGCGGACGTGGCGGTCCTGCGCTACCTGGACAGCCCGCAGCGCTACACCGATTGTGGCCGGGCACGCCTGGATGGCCGTGGCAAGCTGGAGTGCCTGCTCACGTTGCGCGCCGGCCAGATCGTCTGGGACCCCACCGGCCTGAGCATGCCTCTGTGGACGGAGGCGCCGGAGCCGTACTGGCGCGTCTCCCGCCGCTAGGCTGGCTCATTCACGGCCAGCAAGGAGTCCCTGCTCCCGTTGGGGAGGGTAAGGATGAGGGCTCCGCCAGCGCGAGCGGCGCGGCAGCCTTCCCCGTAGGGCGCATCACTCCCGTCACGCCGCGTACGGGGCCGGCTCAGCCCCCGTGACGCCTGGCGCGCTCCCCCAGCCCTAGCTGCGTCTTGGCGTAGGCCACGCTCTGCTCAAAGTGGTCGCGCTGCTGCGCGCGGATCCGCTCCGCCACGTCCGGCGGCGTACGGTCCGTCAACCCGCCAGTCAGCTGCTCGAGCGGTCGGATCCCCATCCGCGTGCCGCGGCGCGCCAGCACCAGGAAGCGCGCCAGGGATCGCGCCGGCATCTCGGGGTACATCCGCCAGAAGTCCGAGTCCGGCTCCAGGTATGGAATGACCCGCGGCGCGACGCCGGTGATCGTCTCCAGATTGACGGCGACGCCCGGACAGCGCGTCTCCAGCACGCCCAGGATCGCCTTCAGGTCGACGACCCCTTTCCCCAGGATCGTCCACTGCCCCTCGGCGCCGGCCTCATGCTCCCAGAGAGCGGTGTCGCGGAAGTGGGTCGTGCCCACATACGGCGCCAGCGCCTGCGCTGTGTACAGGGGGTCCTCGGCCGCAAACGCCGGGTTGCCGGTGTCCAGTGTGACGCCGACGAAGTCCGGCCCCGCTTCCTCCACCAGCGCCTTGAGCTCGTGGGCCAGCAGGTCGCCGAAGCCGTGGTTCTCCAGACAGATCTTCAGGCCAAGGTCGCGCGCCACCGGCTCCACCGCCTTCAGGGTGCGCACGCACTCGGCGATGTGCTCTTGAACCGGCACGGCCCCCAGCCGGTCGCTCTGCATGCCGAGAAAGCAGCGCACGACCGGCGAGCCCAGCACCGCCGCCGCGCGACACATGTCGATCAGCTGCTCGCTGCCGGTGCCCAGCTCCGGCCGGAAGCTGGCCGCATACCGGTCGATGCTGCCCATGCCGAGCTCAATCTGCAGCCCGAGCCGATTGGCGTGGGCCCGCACCTCCTTGAGGTAGCCCGGATCGTGCGACGCCAGGTTCTCGCGCGTGGAGAACTGGATCACGTCCAGCTCCAGGGCGCCGGCGTAGTCCAGGAACTGGAACGCGTCCCACCCCTGATAGCGCAGGCTGAACGAATCTACTCCCAGACGCATGCTGCTCTCCCTTCTCACGCCGTCACACGGTCACGTCCGCTCGCTCACGTCTGCTCTGCCGGCATGGGCACCGGCTGGTGCGAGCGGTGCCAGGTCACTCGGCCACGTCTGCCGGTCATGTCTGCTCGCTCACGTCTACCAAGAACCGCCCTCGATTGCCCCATCAGCCACGAACGTCCCTAGCCAGCGCGCTTGGTGGGCCACCCAGACTTCGTAGATCACTACGCGCGGCCATCACCGGTCTGTCGGGAGCACCACCGGCCAGCGGTTCATGGTTAGCTTGGCTCCTGGCACGGGCGTCAACAGACTGCCAGCCGCCCCGTCAGGGCCGTACGAAGTCGGAGCGGGTGAACAGCGCCCGCACGTCGTACCCCTGCCGGCGCAGCGCCTCCGCCCCTCCCTCCTCCCGATCCACGATGGCCACGACGCGCGCCACCCTGGCCTCCGTCTCGCGTTCCACCGCCTGGATGGCCTTCATCACCGAGCCGCCGGTGGTGATCACGTCCTCGACGATGACCACCGGCGCCCCAGGCTCGCTGGGGAACGGTCCTTCGATCAACTGGCGGGTGCCGTGCCCTTTGGGCTCCTTACGCACGATGAACATCGGCACCTCGCGTCCCGTCCCGGCGCTGGCCATCGCCACCGCGGCGGCGATCGGGTCGGCGCCCAGCGTCAGTCCCCCTATCCCCTTCACGTCGGGCAGGTCGGCGATGGCGTCGAGCATCAGCGCGCCGATCAGCGTCATGCCCCGCGGCAGCATGGTCACCACGCGGCAATCCACGTAGAAGTCGCTCACCGCTCCAGACGAGAGTACGAACCGCCCCTGGCGCACCGCCAGCTCCTCCAGGAGCCGCCGTAGTGCCTGGCGCATGGCATGGCGCGTGGCGTCGTCCAGCGCCCACGTCCCGTTCGATGTGGTGCTTGTCATTCCACCTCCTGCGCCTGCCGCAGCGCTGGCGCCGATAGCCCACCACCTGTGGCTCGACCGGAGCCACGCTGGCGCCCGCCGGTTCCCTCTTGCGCTGTGTACGCTGAACCTTGCATTCCGTGTAACGTTGGACCTTGCATGCGGCGTAGTGAATGCTACCGCAGCGGCCGGTAGCCCCGCGTGGGGCTTCCTCCGCCGCCGGTATGATCCGTGCTTGCTCTGCTGTTACGCTCTATGGCTTGGTAAGCAGCGTCGCCCAAGCGGAGGACCGCCATGGCGGCCCGCGTCAAGGTCCGCAAGAGCAACCAGATCGCCGTTGCGTCAGAGCTGCGTAAGCAGCTTGGGATCAAGAGCGGCGACGAGCTGCTGGTCGAGGTCCGCGGGGGCTATGCGATGCTCCTGCCTGAGCCCCGCGACTACAGCCAGCGCCTGCGCGAGCTGCACCGTGAGATCTGGAAGGGCGTCGAGCCTCAGACGTACGTGCGTCAAGAGCGTGAGGCATGGCGGACCTAACCACCACCCTTCGTGGCCACGAACGTATCGGACTGGACACGCCGGTGTTCATCTCCCACATCGAAGGCACGTGGCCTCTTGCTGCGCCCGCAGGGCTGGCCCTGGATGCGCTGGCCAGTGGCGCCTTCACCGGCGTGACCCCCGCCCTCACGTTGCTGGACAGCGCCGCCTCGCCTCGGCGGCGGGCATAGCGAGTGATGCCGGCTGATGCGCCCTTCAGTTCCCTCTCCCCATAGGAGAGGGTTCGGGCTGGGCTGGCTGGCGGTGCTGGTGGGTGTTGCCTCCCTCTCCCCATGGGAGAGGGTTCGGTGCCGTGCAGGACAGGCCGGGGGCCCGCGACCTGCTCCCTCTCCCCACGGGAGAGGGTTCGGGTTGAACCTCGATTGGGCCGACCCGAGCAAGGTCTTCCTCTCCCATTGGGAGAGGGTTCCGGTGAGGGCTCCACCAGCCAGGAAAACGAAGGACGCCTCACCAGGGCCAGCGTGCGCGGCAGCTCCAGCCGGCGCCACTCCATGGCTATCGTTCCCCCTCTCCATGTCGAAGCAAGGGCGGCGCGGCTGCGCCGCACACCCGTGGCCGTCGTCCCCCCTCTCCGTGTCGGAGAGGGGGCCAGGGGGTGAGGTCCCTCCTCCCTCCCATTCCGCCAGGGCGGCGGAGTCGCCTTTCCACGCGACGCATGGTACGCTCCCCCCGCTCCACAAGCAGGCTCACCGTGGACACGTGGCGGCGTGGGAATACGCAGACGCGGAGACACGGAGACGTGGGGACGTGGCGATGGCGCACCCCAGCCCCGCCGCGTCCCCGTGGCGACATCAGGTGGTGAAGATACGGAAAGAGGAGTTGCCATGCCGAAGCGCATCAACCGTGTGATTGAGCTCCTAGAGGCGGGCCAGCCCGTGTACTACACCGGCCCATCGGCCCGCACATACGAGGGCGGTCGGGCCGACGCTCAGACCTGGGCCGACTACATCACCTACGACTTCGAGCACAACCCGTTCGACGTCCTGGCGCTGCGCGAGTACATGCGCGGGCTGGTAGATGGCGGCCCAGCCAGGAGCGGCCACCGCACGCCGGCTGTGATCGTGACCCTCCCCGTCACCGGCACCAGCGAACTGGCCATTCGCGCCAACTCCTGGCAGATCGCCCACGTGCTCTCCGCTGGCGTGCATGGCATCCTGCTCTGCCATGCCGAAGACCCGGGCGCGGTGCGCGCCTTCGTCGAGTCCACGCGCTACCCCTTCCAGACCATCGGAGTGGCTGAGGGCCAGCTGGGGGTCGGCCGGATGGGCAACGGCGGGCAGGGCTACGCCTCGCGGATCTGGGGGCTATCCCCCGTGGAGTACATGCGCAAGGCCGATCCGTGGCCCCTCAACCCCGAGGGCGAGCTCTTCCTGGGGTTGAAGATCGAGAACCGGCGCGCCCTGGCCAACGTGGAGGAGAGCCTCAGCGTGCCCGGCATCGCCTTCGCCGAGTGGGGCCCCGGCGATATGGGCCTCTCCTTCGGCTACGTGGACCGGCACGATCCGCCTTATCCGCCGGAGATGCAGGCCGCCCGCAGCCGTGTCCTGAACGCCTGCAAGGCCCGCGGGATCTTCTTCCTCAACCAGGTGCGCCCCCATGACGTGGTGGAGATGATCGCCGAAGGGGTCATGATCGGCGCCGGCCGGCAGGACGCCGCCGAGATCGGGCGCCGCCACACCGGCCGAACCATGCCGTGGTAGTGCTTGTATCACCGTGACCACCATCCGCCTCACATTCATGCGACGTGTGGGGACGATACGGGGCCGACCTCAATCCTGACATCGTCTACTCCGGCCTCCCGCCCGCGGAGTGGGAGGACGCTACCGGCACGCAGGACAGACTAGCCAGCAGGGAGTTCCTGCTCCCATAGGGAGCAGGCTAGGATGAGGGCCCCGCTCGCCGATAATCCAGGCTAATCGCGCAGCCTGAGCAACGTGGCGATGTTGGCCTCGTCCGGCGCGATCCGCGGCTGGATCTTGCCGGTGGCGCTCGTCATCAGCGTGGTGACGCCCGGGCCGTGGCCGGCGATGAGACTGTCGCTGTGTGAGACCACCGCCACCGACACCGCCCCCTTGCGGTAGCCGCGCCCGAAGGAGTGGTCCTGGTCGCGGATGGCGACCAGATCCCCCAGGCGCAGGGCGGCGAGGCCGTGCTGCGCCAGGAGGTCGCGGTCGGCCGTCTGGATGTCGTAGTCGCCCCGCTCGGGGCTGTGTCCCACGCCCGAGCCCATTAGCTCCGGCGGGACGATCCCCGCCACCGGCACCTGCACCGCACCCCCGTCCAGCAGCTCCAGCGGCAGTGCCTCCAGGAGCTGTACGGACATGTTCAGTAGCTTCACCTCCGGCGCGTCCAGCAGCTGCAGCCCGCGGCCGTAGGCGCGGACCTGGACCTTGTCCCCGATGGCCAGCTTCTCCAGTACATCCGGCTGGAAGTCGACCATCACGTGTTCCGCGCCCCCGTGCTTGCCGGTCACGGTCCCGCGGGCCCCCTTGGCCTCGCCGGAGACGACGACCGCCTCGTTGCCGATGCAGGCCAGGATGTTCAGAGCGCTGTTCTCCTGCTCGTCCTTGTTCTTGATGGTCACGCCCGGCTCCATGTGGTCGCTCGCCCAGCCGATGGCGCGGTCGCCCACGCGGACGTTGTAGACGATCCCGCCGGTGCCGGGGAGCACCACCGCCCGGCCGTCATGGGTCACGCTATACGGCTGGGTCGGCCGGCGCGGGGAGATGATCTCCCCGATGACGGAGATCATCACGATGTCGGCTGCGTTGCTGCGGATCGCCATGGTCGTGCCTCCTGTGCCCTGAGGGATGCCTCTGCGATGAGGGTGCCGTTGCGGGCGCCACGGCCCTGCGCTGGACGCGGCGGTCTGTTCAAAAATATAAGTGGATAGGAGGGGAACACGCCATGACTAACCGTGCCGGCGCACGGCGCAGGCCGGTCGCGCCGGAGGCGCCGCCCCGCATCACCGTCGACCTCTCGCCCAATGCCCGTCTGGTGCTGGAGGAACGCTATCTGCGACGGGACGATTCCCTGCACATCATCGAGAGCCCCGAAGAGCTCTTCTGGCGCGTGGCGCGGGCCGTCGCCGACGTCGACGCCCGCTATGGGCCGGCGACGGCGGTGCCGGACACGGCGGAGGCCTTCTTCACGGCTATGGCCCGCCTGGAGTTCCTGCCCAATACGCCCACGCTGATGAACGCCGGCACACCCCTCGCCCAGTGCATGGCCTGCTTCGTCCTGCCCATCGACGACTCGCTAGAGAGCATCTTCGACACCCTCAAGCTGGCCGCCCTGATCCAGCAGACCGGCGGGGGCACGGGGTTCGCCTTCTCCCGCCTGCGCCCGCGGGGGGACATCGTCCGCTCCACCAAGGGCGTCGCCTCCGGCCCGGTCTCGTTCATGGCCATCTACAACGCCATGAGCGAGACCATCAAGCAAGGGAGCAAGCGCCGCGGCGCCAACATGGGCGTCCTGCGCGTCGATCACCCCGACATCCGCGAGTTCATCACCTGCAAGCGCGACCCCACCGCGTTCACCAACTTCAACATCTCCGTCGGCATCACCGACGCCTTCATGCAGGCAGTCGATCGCGGTGAAGAGTACGCGCTCGTCAACCCCCGCACAGGGAGCGTGTGGGCGCGGGCGCCGGCGCGTGAAATCTGGGACCTCATCGTCCAGAACGCCTGGGAGAGCGGCGAGCCCGGCCTCCTGGCCCTGGACACGATCAACCGGCTCAACCCCACCCGCCATCTGGGCGAGATCGAGGCCACCAACCCCTGCGTCACCGGAGACACGCTCATCTATACCGGCGCCGGCCTCCAGCGCGCCGCCGATCTCGCCGCTCAGGGCCAGCCCGTGGAAGTCGTCGTCGATGGTGAGCCGGGCCGCGCCGTCGCCTCGCCCGTCTTCCGGACCGGTCGCAAGCCCGTGTTCCGGCTCATCACGGCCGAGGGGTATGAGCTCCGCCTCACCGCCGACCACCGTGTCCTGACCCGCGCCGGCTGGGTGCCAGCCCGGGACCTGCGGCCGGGCGATGAGATCCGGCTGCTGTCCCGCAAGGGCGGCTTCGGGACGGCCGGTTCCCTGGCGCTCGGCCGGCTCTTGGGCTGGCTCGTCGGCGATGGATCGCTCACCGATGGTCGCGCC
Organism: Chloroflexota bacterium; assembly: GCA_034437795.1. Classification (GTDB taxonomy): domain Bacteria; phylum Chloroflexota; class UBA11872; order UBA12225; family UBA12225; genus DAOTTI01. Next base: position 10,466 of record DAOTTI010000248.1, read on the forward strand.
GTCCTCAAGATCGTCGGTGCGGAGAAGCGCGAGCTGGCGCCTGCCTTTGCCGAGATGATGGCCGGTGCAGTGCCAGATACAGTCACGGCGGGGGCAGGTCGTCGAGGCCAGTACTCGATTGGGGTCGATGAGGTCGCCGACGGTCAGGAGGCGCGCGTTCGGTCAACGCGGTTCTGGCGCATCGCCGCCGAGTTTGGCCTGCATCCTGGCGAAAAGCACAAGGTACCGGAGCCGGTCCTGACCGGCAGCGAGGAGATGCAGCGGGGCTTTCTCCAGGCCCTCTTTACCGCCGATGGCCACGTGGGCGGGAGCCGAGAGCACGGCCTGTCCGTGCGTCTCACGTCCATCAGCCGAGCGCTGCTGCAGGACGTGCAGCGCCTGCTTCTGAACTTTGGCATCGTCTCGTGCATCTTCGCGGACCGCCGCGCGGCAGGTCCACGGCTGCTTCCGAATGGGCGGGCCGGGCGCGCCGTCTACCAGACCAGCACCATTCATGACCTGGTGATCGCCAGGGATCACCTGCTCCGCTTCGCCAGCGAGATCGGGTTCCTGAGCCAGGCCAAGCAATCGGCCCTTACTGATCGTTTGGCCTCGCACCAGCGGGGGCCATTCAGGGAGACCTTCTACGCGCGCTTCCTGGCGCTCGTGCCGGACGGTGAGGCGGACGTCTACGACCTGATCGAGCCGTCCACCCACTCCTTCGTCGCCAACGGCCTGGTCGTCCATAACTGCGCCGAGGAGCCGCTGCACCCCTATGAGGCCTGCTGCCTTGGCTCGATCAATCTCAGCCGCGTCGTTGCCCGCCGTAATGGCCACTACGAGGTCGATTGGTCCAAGCTGGGCGATCTGGTCCGCCTGGGCATCCACTTCCTGGATAACGTCGTCGATCTCAACGCCTATCCCGCGCCCCAGATCGCCGACATCTGCCGGCGCAACCGGCGCATCGGGCTCGGCGTGATGGGCTGGGCCGACCTGCTGGTGCGCCTGGGCATCCCCTATGACTCGGACGCGGCCCTCCGCCTGGCCGACGAGGTGATGGGCTTCATCGCCGCTCAGGCGCAGGAGGCGTCGGCCAAGCTGGCCGAGCAACGGGGCGTCTTCCCCAACTTCCCGGGGAGCAGCTACGACCAGCAGGGCGGGCCCCGCCTGCGCAACGCCACCACGCGGACCATCGCCCCGACCGGCACCATCAGCATCATCGCCAACTGCTCGTCGGGGATCGAGCCCCTCTTTGCCCTGGCCTACGTGCGCCGCGCGCTCGGCGGCCGCGTCCTGGCCCAGGAGCCTCACCCCGTCTTCCGCGAGGTCGCCGAGCAGCGGGGCTTCTACAGCGAGACCCTGATGCGGCGCGTCGTGGAGGAAGGGCGGATCCAGGCCCTTACCGACATCCCGCCCGACGTCCGGCGCGTCTTCGTCACGGCCATGGACATCGCCCCCGAATGGCACGTCCGCATGCAGGCGGTCTTCCAGCGCCACGTCGATAACGGCGTCTCCAAGACGATCAACCTGCCGCCCGACGCCACCGTGGCCGACGTGGATCGCGCCTACCGCCTGGCCTACGAGCTTGGCGCGAAAGGGATCACCGTCTACCGCTACGGCAGCCGGCCCCAGCAGGTGCTGAGCGTCCACGGCTACTGCCTCACCTGCGCTGGCGAGGACGGCCTGCCCCACGACGGAGCGGAGGCGCCCTAACCCGGATCCCTCACCGCCAGTGACGCGTCCCCTCGCCCTCTGGGGGAGGGGGTGAAGGCGCCGCACGCGAGTAGCCCAGGCCAGGGCGCCGGTCACCACCGAACCGATCTCACCCGAGCGCGCCCCGGCCCAGCAAGACCCCAAACATGACCAGCAAGAGCGCGGCGACCATCAGGGCCATGATGATCCCCGGCGTCCACCGCGTGACCGCGCGGGGCGCCGGCTCGTCCTCCGGCGCCTCTGCGGCCAGCGTGGCCGGGTCGACCTGGTCCAGGTGCAGCAGGTCGTGGCGGAAGGCGGCCATCGTCTGGTAGCGCTTGGCCGGATCGCGCCGCATGGCCTTGGCCACGACCGCCTCCAGCGCCGGCGGGACCTGCCGGTTGCGGCTCCGCAGCGGAGGCGGCCGCGACTGGACGTGCTGGGCCATCACGGCCAGAGCATTGTCGCCGCGGTAGGGCGGCGCGCCGGCCAGCAGCTCATAGAGCATCACGCCCAGCGAATAGATGTCTGAGCGCGCGTCGCCACGCTGCCCCTGCACCTGCTCGGGAGACATGTAGTCGGGGGTGCCCAGCGCAGGGGAGAGTGAGGCGGTCGTAATCTTGCGCCCGCTCTGCAGCAGGGCCGCGCCAAAGTCCATCAGCAGGACGCGCCCGTCCGCGGTGACCAGGACATTGTCCGGCTTCAGATCGCGGTGCACGATGCCCCGCTGGTGGCAGTACTCCAGGGCGTCGGCCAGCTGCACCGCGATGCTCACCGCCTCATCGACGGAAAGGGGCTGCCCCTCGTACAGGTGCTCGCGGAGCAGGCCCCCGTCCACCCATTCCAGGACGGTGTAGGGCATCCCGTCCGCCGTCCGGCCCGTGCCCAGCAGGCGCTGGATGTTGGGGTGGTCCAGCGAGCGCGCTATCTCGAGCTCGCGCTCATAGCGCGCCTGGGTGCCGGGATCGTCCAGCAGCGTGTCGAACGGGACCTTCAGCACCACCAGGCGCCCGTCCGCGTCACGGGCCTGGTAGACGGTCCCCATGCCGCCCTGCCCCAGGCGACGCACGATGGTGTACTGGTCGACCCGCTGCCCTGGCTCGAAACGCACAACGCCATGGTACAAGTCGCGGGTCCCCGGTCTGAACGCTCAGACCGGGGACCCGCGCCCGCTCTTCTTAACTTTGAACCCGCCTCAGGCCACGCTTGGTGTCGGCGCCGGCGCCAGCGGCACCTCCTCCACCTCGGCGGAGACCCCGTGGTCGACCAGATCAAGCCCCTGGATCTCCTCCTGCACCGTGGCCCGCACGGCCATGAAGGTCGACGCCACCTTCACGAAGCCCCAGGCCGTGACGTAGATCACCACCGTGGCCACGATGGCGCCGATGAGCTGCAGCAGGAACCACACCGCCGCGGCCCCGCCCCCGCCGTAGAAGAGCCCCGCCTGGGTCAGGCCGCTGATGCTGGCGTAGGCAGGGTTGGCGAACAGCGGCACCACCACCGAGCCGATGAAGCCATTCACCCCGTGCACGGGGAACCCGCCCACCGGATCGTCGACGTGATAGAGGTACTTGTCCATCAGCTTGATGGCCACGATGGTCACCACGCCGGCCAGGATGCCCAGGATGGCGGCCCCCAGCGGGTCCACGAACCCCGCGTTCGGCGTGATCATCACCAGGCCCCCCAGAATGCCGGAGATGGCCATGATCGGGTCCCACTTCCCGTCCAGCCAGCGCGCCACCACTACGGCCACCACCCCGCCCAGGCTGGCGGCCAGGTTGGTCGCCACCGCCGCGCTCGCGCTCTGGAGGTTGAGGTCCAGGCTGCTGCCCGGGTTGAAGCCGAACCAGCCGAACCACAGCAGCGCGGTGCCGATCACCGCCAGCGGGATGCTGTAGCCGTACCGCTCCGCCACCTCCCGCTCCACGTGGGGCTTCAGGCTCTCATCCACGTCCACCACCTGCAGCGCCGCCCCGTTCTGGGCCGCGCGCAGGCGCGCCGTGTGGCGGCGCTTGATCGACGCCCCCAGGGCCATGGTGATCGCCAGCCCCGCCACGCCCGCCTGGACGTGGACCACGATCCCGCCGGCAAAGTCGCGTACCCCCAGGCCGGGCAGCAGGCCCGTCACCGTCCCCAGCGTGGCCAGGATGCCGTTCGGGCTCCACACCCAGTGCGCGATCAAGGGCCACACGATCAGCGAGACGAAGAGGCAGTACAGCAGCCAGGCGCCGAACTTCATCCGCTCCGGCACCCCCGCGCCGATCAGCGCCAGCGTGACCGCAGCGAACATCGTCTGGAACAGCAGGTACACCGGTACCGGTACCCCGCTGGCCGGCGCGCCGCTCGCGTCCATGGCCACCGGCCACAGGGCGTGCCAGTTGGCGCCCAGGGCAAAGTCAAACGGCTGGCCGATGATCCCGCCCAGCGTGTTCGGGTTGAAGGCGAGCGAGAACCCCACCAGCACGAACACGGTGCTCATGATCCCCACCGCCGAGAAGCTCTTCATCAGGCCGTGCACCACGTTCTTGCGCCTGGTGAGGCCGGCCTCCAGCAGGCCGATGGACGGCACCATGATGAACACGAGGAAAGAGGCCAGCAGGATCCAGCCTGTCGCGGGCAGGTTGATCGGGATCTGCCGCGCCAGGTCCCACGCGCTGGCCATTCTATCTTGCATCTGCGCGACCTCCTTAATCCCCGTCCTCCAGGGAGACTACGCCCAAGATGCTAGGGGCGCGGCCAGCCCCAGCTCAACGTACAAAGCAGACGAATTCGCCACCACCCATTTGTGCGAACTGCACAGGAGCGCCCCGGCGCCACCCCCAACGGCCTCGGGGCGCCCTCCGGTATTACTCAAAGATGGTTGACGATCAATGCCCAATAGGCTACTATAGACCACATATAGGAGCATCCTGTGCCGGTACGGTTGGATCGCTGTCCGTCGTGTGCGGGCCCGCTGGCGGTCCGTTGTTTGTACTGCCCAAACTGCCGGCTCGAGCTGCGCGCCGAGTTCGAGGCGCGTCCGGCCGGCCCGTTCGCGCGCCTCACGCCGGAGCAGCAGGCCTTTCTCCGCCTGTTCGTGACCAGCCGCGGCAATCTCTCGGACGTAGAGCGCACGCTCGGCGTCTCTTACCCCACGGTGCGGGCGAAGCTGGATGAGCTGATCGACGCCCTCTCGCCGGAGCCCCAGGAGCAAGCGCCGGAGCGGACGGATGCGGCGCTCACCCGCCACGAGATCCTGGCGCGCATCGCCGATGGCCGGCTGAGCGCCGAGGAGGGACTGGCCCTCCTGAAACGGCTGCGGCGATGAGCCACCAGCAGGAAGCCCTGCCCCCGCCTGCCTGCGGCGCTAGCGCACCGGCCTTGTGGCTGTTGGTGAACCGTTTCTGGAAAAACTGGAACTGTCCCCCGCCTGCCCGTGGCGCTGGCGTACCGGCCGGTTGGCCCTCCAGGAAGCATTAGTTAGGACATAGGAGCGGAGCCATGGATAGATCAGACCAGGAGCGCGTGCGGACGGTGGCCCTGCACGGCGTCGAGCGGCTACGTGTGGAGTCGCCGCACGGCGATCTCAGCTTCGAAGGCTACCCCGGGTTGGTGGATACGGTGCAGGTGGAGGCCGGCGACGATCACGCCCCGCCGGCGCTCGTCCGCGAGGGCGCCACGCTGGTGCTGCGCCAGGAGCAGGGCTGGCCCAGCGGCGGGGACCTGGTCATCCGCCTGCCGTCTGAGCACGCCCTCCCGATCACAGGTATCCTCGGCCACGGCGACGTGACGTTTCACCGCGTCTCCGGCCCAATCGAGTTCACCACCGGCTCCGGCGACATCGAGGTGAGCGGCGGGGCCGGTGCGGTGACCCTGTCCACCGGCAGCGGCGACGTGGCCATCCTTGAGCGGGCAGGCGAGATCACGGTGCACACGGGGCACGGCGACGTGGAGCTCACCCGCTGCCAGGGCGGGGCGCGCCTGGAGCTGGGGAGCGGCGATGTGGCGGTGAGCGAATGCGCTGGCGCCCTCGCCGTCAAGTCCGGCCACGGCGACGTGGAGGTAGTGAGGGCCCGCGGGCAGGCGGTGCGGATCGAGGCCAGGCACGGGGATGTCGCTCTGGAAGGGGGCGCCATCGCCTCGCTCCACGTTCAGCTCGGCAGCGGCAACGTCTCCAGCGATGCCACCCTGGCTGCTCCCGCCGGCCACGCCGGCGCGGCGGGAGCGGACGCGGGCGGCGACCTGGCACCTGGCCGCTACCTGGTGGAGACCGGCGAGGGCGACGTCTCCTTTGAGGTGCCCCGCGACCTGCCCCTCAGGGTCGAGATCGTCACCGGCGGGGGCGACGTCGAGTCGGACGTGCCCCTGGTGAGCGTCCGCCGGCCGGGCCCCCGCAGCGCGGCGCGCCGGTTCGTCGGCGCCACGGCGGGTGGCGACGGTGAGCGGATTGACGTCACCCTCAAGACCGGCAGCGGCGACGTCGTGCTCCGCGTGGCTGGCCCCGCCGCGCGCGTCGGCCCCGTTACGGCCGAGGCCGGCACGGTGGCTCCGGTCGCCGGCGAGAGCGTGCCGGTGCCGGCCGACGCCACCGCCGCAGCGCCCGACGCCGCCTCCCGCGCCTCTGACGCCGAGGTGCGCGCCATCCTGGAGGCGCTCGAGCGCCGCGAGCTCAGCGTGGCCGAAGCGGAGCTGCTGCTGGACGCCCTTACCAGGCGCAGGGAGTGCTAGCTTAAATTCCCTCTAAGTTCCCTCTCCCTTTGGGAGAGAGTTAGGGTGAGGGCTCCGCTCATGAACATGCCGCGCCAGCGCCCGCGCGGGGCGCCGCGAGCGGCGTCACCAGCGCCCCGCGGCCTTCAGCAGCTCAATCGCCCCCGGCACGTGCTCAGCCGGCATGATCGGCGGGACGTACAGGTGCAGGCCGGGCCGGTGGCGCAGGTAGGTGCGCAGGATGGCCGGCGCGTAATGGGCTGTCTCCACGTAGCCCCCGATGGGCGGCACCGCGTACAGGCCAGCGGCCCGCCAGTCCGCCACCGCCTCGATCCCCGCATTGTAGGCGGCCAGCGCCCAGTACAGGTTCCCTTCGTGGGCCTGCATCGCCAGCGCGAGATAGCGCAGCCCCGCCCGCACGTTGGACGGAACGTCGAACATCGCCGCGCGGTCGATCTGGTCCGCCAGGGCGCGGCTGCCGGCCATCATCTCGGCGAAGGTGAAGGGCATCACCTGCATCAGTCCCAGCGCCCCTGCTGGGCTCACCGCCTCTGGATCCCCCGCGCTCTCGTGCTGGATCAACGCCAGCACCAGGTCGTCGTCGAGCGCCGCCGCTGGCCCCTCCAGACGCCCCTCCTCCCACGCCTCCGCCAGCAGCTCGCGCACCAGCGGGCGCCAGCGCTCGATCGCGTGGCTGAAGGGACGGCGCGGGACGTCCGGCGGCGCCCACGGCGGCCGGATGGGGACCTCCGCCACGGCCGCCGCGGCCGGCCCGCCAGACAGGCCCGGCCCTTCGATGGCCGGCGCGCTGGTGCCGGCCTCCCCCTCAGTTGCGGCGGGCGCCCGGCCAGGGGGCGCGTGCGCGGGGAGGGCGCGGGGCGCCAGCGCCTGCTCCACGAGCGCCCCCACCGGCTCCGGCCAGCGCCACCCTGATGGTTCCTGCCAGGAGCAGCTCGCTCCCGCCAGCACGCCGGCCGCCAGCAGCGCGCTAGCGGCTAGTCCAGATCGCCGTCCGATCACGTGCGTATCCTTCGCCTGCGAGGTGGCGCGCCCGCGCCGGGCGTCGGGCCGGCGGCCGCGCCTCGGCAGACCGCGAGCAGCCGCCACGCGCCGCAACGGCCGGCCTGCGCTCGCGTTTCGTCTGCTTTTGGGGCGCGAGCGTCCGCGCGGCCCTACCGGCCCTACCGGCCCTGGCGCCTTTCCGGCGCGCCACCCCCGCGTGTCGCGAGAGTGTGGCACGCGTGGAAGGGGATGATGCTGATCACTAGCCCGGTTGGGGGAGCCGAGACCGTACAATGCCGGCGCCAGCGGGCTTCACGCGTGTGCTCGCAGGCGACCGCGGGCGGCGTGACGGAAGGCGGACATTGACTATGAGACGGCAGGGGAGATGACTGACAAGATGGCTGAGCAGATGGCAGGGGAGAGCTTTCGGAAGGTGGATGCCGGCAGGCTGGCGGCCCTGGTCGCCAGGCTCTTCGCCGCCGCCGGCCTGCGCGATGAAGACGCCACCTTCATGGGCGAGTGCCTGGTAGACGCCGACCTGCGCGGCGTCCACTCGCACGGGACGCGCTGGGCCCCCGTCTACGTGCGGGGCCTGCGGGCCGGCCAGATCAACGCGCGGGCGGAGGCGCGGGTCGTGCGCGATGCGGGCGCGACCGCCATTATGGACGGCGACCGTGGCGTGGGCCACATCGCCGTCCGGAAGGCCATGGAGCTCGCCATCCGCAAGGCCCGCGAGTACGGCACCGCCACCGTGGCCATCCGGCGCAACGGCCACTGCGGGGCCATGGCCTACTACACCCAGCAGGCCGCGGACGCTGGCTGCATCGGCTTCGCCGCCACGACCGGTGGCACCATGATCGCCCCTTGGGGTGGCCTGGACCGGCGGGTGGGGCTCAACCCTATCTCCTGGGCCGCCCCCACCGGCCGCGGCTGGGCCTTCAACCTGGACATGGCCCCGTCGGTCGTCGCCGGCTCCAAAGTGCAGATGGCCCAGGCCCGCGGCGAACGGATCCCGCTCGACTGGGCCTTCGACGCCCAGGGCCAGCCCACCGACGACCCGGCGCTCGTCTTCAAGGAAGGCACCCTCGCCCCCATCGGCGGCCCCAAGGGCGTCGGGCTAGGCATCGCCGCCGACATCCTGTGCGCCGTGCTGGCCGGCGGGCGCTACGGCCCCGACCAGGGGGAGCGAGGCGGCGGCCAGCTGGTGCAGGCGATCGACATCGAGCACTTCCAGCCCCTGGCCGAGTTCACCGCCCGCATGGACCGCATGATCGACTACCTCAAGAGCTCACGCGTCAAGCCCGGCGCCGCCGGCATCTTCCTGCCCGGAGAGCTAGAGTACCTGCGCCGCCAGGAGTACCTCCGCTCAGGGATCCCTCTGGACCAGCCCACCCGCGACGCCCTGCGCCGCGCGGCCGAAGAGGCCGGCGTGCCGTACGACCTGGAACTGTAGCGCGGCGGCCAGCGAGCAGTCCCCACTCCTTCTGGGAGAGGGCTAGGGGTCCGCGGGTCGGGAGCGGCAGCGCTGGAGAGCCTCCCTCTCCTTCTGGGAGACGGAGACGGTGAGGGCTCCGTTAGTTCTCTCTCCCTGTGGGAGAGCGGGGGCCGGCCAAGCGGGCGGTGGCGGCACCGCTCGCGAAGAGCCCGGGCGAGCGATCCTGGTCAGTTGTCCCGCCCCCCGCTCAGGTGCTCCTCGAGCCAGCGCTGATACTGGATCTGCGCCACCGCAAAGACGTTGGCCCCGTTCTGGAGCACCTCCCGCACGCGTGGGAACGTGTCGCGCAGGATCGCCTGCCGGCGCCGCTCGTCGGGCGTCAGCTCAGCGAGGGCCTCAGCGTAGGCGCGCCGCAGGGCCGCGTCTCGCTCGTCGAGCTCCTCCTCCACCCCACCGGCCCATTCCGGCTCCCCTGCCGCACCCGCCTCAGGTCGGCGGCCGGCCTCGCCCGCACTGGCCTCGGCGCTCGCCGGCTCGCCGGCAGGACCGGTGAGCGTTGCTGGATCGATCCCGTGGGCCTGGAGCACGGCCACCGCCGCGGCGTACGCCGCCCGCTGGCCGGGGTCATCGAGATCGAGCGTGAGGGTGATCTGCCCGCGGGCGGCTTCCGCCCGCCGAACCACGTGGAGGGCCTGCGCTAGAACGTCCATCGCTTCGCTCCTGAACGAGATCACTGCCTCCCAGCTATGAAACGCACGCCCCATGCCACCCGGCTCTTGCCCCCGTTACAGTTATACCTCTTGGGCCATACGCCCTCCAGCCATGTTCCCTGGCCCATACCCCGCCGTCCTGTCTGGCCTGGATTTTTCACGGCCAGCGGAGGTTTCTCTCGCCCACAAGGCGAGGGTGAGGGCTGCTCCAGCTCCCTCGCCCACAGGGCAAGGGTGATGGCTCCTCACTCGCTACTCGCCACTCGCTACTCTGCTTCGCTCGCCTCAGATCTCTCGCGCCAGCGTGACGGCGTAGACGGCCGCCGCGCCGGCGTCCAGGCAGGCCTGGGCCGCGCTGGCCAGCGTGCTGCCCGTAGTCGCGAGATCGTCTACCAGCAGCACGTGCCGGCCGGCGAGCGATCCGGTCGCGACGAAGGCCCCCCGCACGTTCTCCCGCCGCCGGCGCCGGTCCAGCCCCACCTGGGATGGTGTGGCCTTGACCCGCCGGAGCAACGCCGGCTCGTAGGCCAGCCCCAGGCGCTCCGCGAGCGGCCTGGCCAGGAGCGCCGCCTGGTTGTAGCCCCGCTCTCGCTGCCGTTGCGCGTGCAGCGGCACGGGGACCACCACCGGCGCCGGCGCCGCGCGGGGCAGGCCAAGGGATTGGGCCGGCGCCACCAGCAGGTGACCGAGCGTGCGGGCCGCGCCCCGCCGGCCGCGGTACTTCAGGCGGTGGATCGCCGTGCGCAGCGGGCCCTCGAACGTTCCTGCGCTCCGCACCCCCGCCAGCGGCAGGCGGGCCGTGCGGCAGTCGGGACAGCAGACCTGGCCGGCCGCCACCGGCCTGCCGCAGCTCTCGCACAGGGGCGCCGGCAGCGGGCGCACCGCTCGCCGGCAGGCAGGGCAGAAGTGATAGCCCAGCCGGTTGCATCCGGCGCAGCGCGGCGGGAAGATCGCGTCTAGCCACGTCTGCCACAGCTCAACCAGCGCCGCCCCCAGGTGCACGCCCCCGCCCGCGCCTGCCTTGGCGCGCCGCCAGGATACCCACCGCCTGCCCGCCGGCCGGCCACTCCCATCCTGGGGCGAGCCCCGCCGCTTCCAGCCGCTCCAGAGCGCCACGCCCTCGCTCGCCCCTGCTCTCCTGCCCCCACCCGCGCCTGGCGGCCGCGCGCCGGCCTCCCTTACGGGGCCGCGCCGGCCAGCTCCGCCGGCGCGGACGCCCCGGCGTCGCTCACGCCTTCCCCCTCTGCGGTCACGACCACGGTGTCGCCGGCAGCCTTCAGGACGATGGTCTGGCCGGGCTTGAGCCGGCCGTCCAGCACCTGCTCCGTGACCGCGTCCTCGATCCACTGCTGCACCAGGTGGCGTAGCGGCCGCGCGCCGTCGAAGGCGTTGTAGCCTTTCTGCGCCAGGAGCTCGATCACCGCATCGTCCCAGCGCATCTCATAGCCCCGCACCTGCGCCGCCGCCCGCTCCCGAATGAGCATCTTCTGCGCGATCTCTCGCATGTCATCCGGCAGCAGCGGCTCGAAGACGATGATCTCGTCCAGCCGGTTGAGGAACTCCGGGGCCAGGTGGCGCTTGAGCTCGGCGTCGATCACGGATCGCACCTCCTGCGCCGACATGGCGGGCGCCGCACCCGCTGCGGTCGCAGAACCGGACCGGAACCCGATCCCCAGCCGGCGCAGGCGCTCGGTCCCAAAGTTCGCCGTCAGCAGGACGATGGTGTTCTTGAAGTTGACCCGCCGGCCATGGGCATCGGTCAGGTGGCCGTTATCCATGATCTGCAGCAGCACGGTCAGCACGTGCGGGTGGGCCTTGTCCACCTCGTCGAACAGGACCACCGAGTACGGCCGGCGCCGCACCGCCTCCGTCAGCTCGCCCGCCTCCTCGTAGCCCACGTAGCCCGGCGGGGCGCCGACCAGCCGCGAGACGGTGTGATACTCGCTGAACTCGCTCATGTCGAAGCGGATCAGATTGTCCTCGCTCCCGAAGAGGTACTCCGCCAGGGCCTTGGCCACCTCCGTCTTGCCCACGCCGGTCGGGCCCACGAACAGGAAGGACGCCACCGGCCGCGCCGGATCGCCCAGGCGCGCGGCGGAACGGCGCAGGGCCTTGGCCAGCGAGTGGAGGGCGTGCTTCTGGCCCACGATGCGCTCGGCCAGGCCCTCCTCCAGTCGGAGCAGGCGCGCCGTCTCCTGCTCGGTCAGGCTGGCCGCCGGCACGCCCGTCCACCCCGCCACCACCCGCGCCACATCGTCTGGCCCGATGCTGGCCGCCTCGGCCGTGAGGCGAAGGCGCCAGGCCCCGCGTAGCTCCTCGATCTCCGCGCTCAGCCGGCGCTCCTCCTCGCCCAGCGCGCTGGCCCGCTCGTACTCCCGCCAGCTTACGGCGGCGTCGCGCTCGGTCCGCACCTGCTCCCGCAACCGCTGCAGGCGCCGGATCTCGTCTGGTGGCGTGAGCCGCGTTACCTTGGCCCGCGCCGCCGCCTCGTCGATCAGGTCGATGGCCTTGTCCGGCAAGGCGCGGTCGGTGATGTACCGGTCGCTCATGCGGGCCGCGCTGACTAGGGCGTCGTCGCTGATCGCCACCCCGTGGAAGGTCTCGTACGCCTCGCGGATGCCCTTCAGGATCTCGATTGTCTCATCCACGCTGGGCTCGTCGACGGTGACCGGCTGGAAGCGCCGCGCCAGCGCGCCGTCGGCCTCGATGTAGCGCCGGTACTCGCGCCAGGTGGTGGCGCCGATACAGCGCAGCTGGCCGCGGGCTAGCGCCGGCTTGAGCATGCTGGCCGCGTCCACTGCGCCCACGGCGCCCCCCGCCCCAAGCAGCATGTGCAGCTCATCGATGAAGATGATGACGTTGCCCTCGCGGATGATCTCCGCGATGACCCCTTTCAGGCGCTCCTCGAAGTCGCCGCGGTACTTGGTCCCCGCCACCATGCCCGGCAGATCCAGTTGCACCACCCGCAGGTGCTGCAGCATGTCCGGCACCTCGCGGTTCACGATCGCCTTAGCCAGCCCCTCCACGATCGCCGTCTTGCCCACGCCGGCCTCGCCCACCAGCACCGGATTGTTCTTGGTGCGCCGCAGCAGGATCTGCGCGATCCGCTGTAGCTCGCGCTGGCGCCCAATCAGCGGGTCCAGGCGGCCCACGCGGGCCAGCTGGGTCAGGTCCCGCCCGAACTGGGTCAGCAGCGACGGCCGGCCTTCCCCTTCGGGGCGCCCGCGCGTGCGGGCGCCGCCAGCGGCGGAAACCGGCTGGCGGACGGTCTCCGTCAGCCCCGACGCCTGGCGCCGCACCACGTCGGGGTCAATGCCCAGCTTGGCCAGCACCTTGCTGGCTAAGCTCTCCCGCTCGGCCATGATCCCCAGCAGGAGGTGCTCGGTGCCAATGTACTCGGATCCGAGCCGTTGCGCCTCCAGGCCGGCAATCTCGATCGCGCGACGCGCGGCCATGGAGAGGGTGATGGCGCGACTGTCGACCGCGCGCCCAATGTGCAGGTGCGAGACCACCTCGCGCACCACCGCCTGTGGGTCCACCCCCTGGCGCCGCAGCAGACGCGACGCCACCGCCTCAGGGACGGCGGCGATGGCCAGCAGAATGTGCTCGGGGCGGATCTGGTCGTGCTGGAAGAAGGCCGCTTCTTTCTTGGCCAGGGCCAGGATCTGCCGGCTCATATCGGAGAGGCGGCTCAGCGCGTCCATCCCCATTGCCTGGTCCGGGATTATAGCTCAGACCGGCCACCGCGCTCCCAACCGCGGGTGGCGCCTGTGTCCCCGCCTGGCGCCGCCCGCTGCAAGTAGCGAGTGCCGAGTGCCGAGTAGCGAGTGGCGAGTGGCAAGTGGCGAGGGCCGAGTAGCGAGTAGTAAGCACTCCCTCCGCGTCTTCGCGTCCCCATGTTGGCGACGGGGCGGCGCCCCAAAGCCGCACGGCCACGGCCGTCGTTCCCCCGCTCCGCGTCGGAGCGGGGGCGGCGGGGCCAAGCCGCACGGTAGGGCTGGGTCGGGCCGGGGTGCGGCGCGGACGCGACCGAAGGGGGTGAGGTCCCCCCGCTCCCGCACGCGGGAGCGGGGGCCAGGGGGTGAGGGCTGCCATCCCCTCTCGGCGCGGCCCCGCCCGACGGGGTGAGGTCCTTCCCCGCGTTGGAGCGGGGGGCAAAGGAGGGCGACGGCCGCTCAGGCCACCTGGCTCCGCGCGCCCACGGGCGGGACCGGCGCCGCGGCCGTGATGATGCCGGGCAGGTGGCGCGCGAGGTAGCCAGGGGCAAACTGGAGCATGGTCTCCAGCAACGGATCGAGATGGCGGGCGGCGCGGTAGACCAGGTGGAAGGTGCGCGCCAGAGGCGGGGCGTCCAGCGGGACGACCCGCAGCGTGCCCAGCGCCACCTCCCGCTCGACCACCCAGGCGGAGAGAAAGGCGGCCCCCAGCCCGGCCTCCACCGCCTTCTTAATCGCCTCGTGTCCCCCCAGGCGCAATGCCGGCCGGAGGGTCACGCCCTGCCGCGCGGCCGCCCGCTCCACCACCTGCCACGACGGCGATGGCCCGGCCAGGGCGACGAGCGGATGCTCCGCCACCCGCTCCAGCGGGAGGGGCGCCAGCGCGGCCGCAGGGAGCAGCGTCGACGACGGCGCGGCCACGAGCACGATCCGGTCGGGGCAGAGGGGCTGGCTGGCCAGGCGCCGGTCGCGCGGTGGCTCGCCGGTAATGCCCACGTCCACCGCCCCCGAGGCTACCGCCTCGCACAGCTCGTCGCGCGGGGCTACGCGCAGTGAAAGCTCGGCGCCCGCGCGGGCGGTCCGGAAGGCGGAGACCAGCGGCGGCACCAGGTACACGGCGCTGCCGCTAGCGCCAAGCACCAGCCGCCCCGCCTGGCCGTCCCGATACGCGGCAATGAAACGCTCCGCCTCCGCAGCCAGGCGCAGCATCTCCCGCGCGTACCTGGCTAGCTCCTCCCCCGCCCGCGTCGGCGCCACCTCGCCACCGGCCCGCTCCAGCAGGGGCGTGCCCAGCGCCTGCTCGAGGGAGCGAATGTGCTGGCTGGCGGCGGACTGGGTCATGAAAAGCGCCTGCGCCCCCCGCGTGAAGCTGCGATGCTCCAGCACCGAGACCAGCACCCGGAGCTGCTGAAGGGTCATCGACGACATGGCTGCCGGCCCTGTCGGACTTTGCTGACTAAGTGAGGCAACTTACTTCACAATTCTCGCAGCATCAGTGTACGCGATCGCGCCCCAGCCGTCGAACCACCGTGCCTCACGGGGTACCGCCAGTCCTTCCAGATGGAACCCAATGGGGCGCCCTTGCGCTCCATCTCCCTATGGGCGAGGGAGAGGGCTCCCTTGGTCTCCTCTCCCTGTGGGAGAGGGTTAGGGGGCCGCCGGGCCGGTGGAGCGAGCCGGGCCTGGCCCTTTCCCTGTGGGAGAGGGTTAGGGTGAGGGCTGCACCATCTGCGAACACTGCATCCACCCCGCCTCCAGGCTTCGTGCTCATCATCTGCATCAGCCGCCGTAGCGCACCTCACCCCTGGGCCAGGGCCGCGCCTTACCAGGGACCTGCGGCCCCCGCCCCGACGCGGGGACGCAGGGGGAGCGCCGCCGCGCTCGCAGCCCTTCTAATCGCACCACGCTCCCATAAGTAGTCCCGCTTCTGAGTGCGCCACATCCCAGAAGCAAGCTCGCGTCCGCAGCGCTGGCATTAGGGGCGCTTCTCCCGGCAACCCTATGCCATCAGCGAGAGCGCGTGCGCCGCGCTCCGTCCGCCCGTACTATTCTGGCGGGTAGTTTTGTATGTCGCTCAACATTCTCAATAACTCCGCCCCGCGCGGCTTCACCATCTGGCTCACCGGCCTCTCCGGCGCGGGCAAGACGACGCTGGCGGAGCACCTGGCGCAGGCGCTGGCCGCGCGAGGCCGGCGTCCGGAAATCCTGGACGGAGACGTGGTGCGTACCCACCTCAGCAAGGGGCTGGGGTTCTCCAGGGAAGACCGCGACACCAACATCCGGCGCATCGCCTTCGTCAGCAGCCTGGTCACCCGCCAGGGCGGCGTGGTGATCGTGGCCGCTATCTCCCCCTACCGCGACACGCGGGCCGAGGCCAGGCAGCTCATCCGCAGCGCCGGCGGCTTCGTCGAGGTCTACGTGCGCTGCCCCCTGGAAGAGTTGGTGCGCCGCGACGTGAAGGGGCTCTACGCCAGGGCCCTTCGCGGCGAGATCGCCAACTTCACCGGCGTCTCCGACCCGTACGAAGAGCCCCAGGCCCCCGAGGTGATCGTGGACACGGACCGCGAGACAGTCGACGAGAGCGCCGCCAAGGTCTTGGCCTACCTCGACGCGCACGGCTACCTCCCCTCTGCCGCGCCCAGCCGGCCGCTCGAGAGCCCTGCCTCCCCGGCCGTCGCCGCAGCCCTCGGCAGCGCCGGTAGGGCCGCCTCCAACGGACACCTGGCGCTGTCCGCCCCGTCTCTCGCCGTCACGCCGGCCGGAGTGGAGCGCCCTCGCCTCTTCGCCGGCCTGGGCGAGCCCCATGGCGGCGTCCTGGTGCAGCGCCAGGCCCCGCCGGAGGTGGTGGCGGAGTGGGACGAGCGCATCCGCCGCGGCGCGGTGCCGGCGTACCGCGTGAGCGCCCGCGTGGCCTGCGACCTGGAGTTGCTGGCCAACGGGGGGTTCAGCCCGCTACAGGGCTTCCTGGGCCAGCGCGACTACCGCTCGGTGGTGCACGCCCTGCGCTTGACCAGCGGCCTGGTCTGGCCCATCCCCGTGGTCCTGGGCGTGGACGAGGCGGATGCCGCGCGCTGGCCGGAAGGGCAGGACCTGGCCCTGCTGGACGATGCCGGCCGCGCCTTGGCCGTGCTGCATGTGCAGGAAAAGTACCGCCTCTCCGACGCCGACGTGCGCACCGAGGCGCTGGAGGTCTATCGCACCGACGACGAGGCGCACCCGGGGGTGCGGGCGCTCTATGCCCGTGGCCGTGTGCTCGTCGCCGGGCCAATCACCGGCCTGCACCGCGTGAGACGGGAGCCGGCCTTCGAGCCCTACCGGCTCGACCCGGTAGAGACCCGCTGGGAGTTTGCCCAGCGCGGCTGGCGCAGCGTGGTCGGCTTCCAGACGCGCAACCCCGTGCATCGGGCCCACGAGTATCTGCTGAAGACGGCCCTGGAGAGCGTGGACGGCCTGCTGCTCCACCCGCTGGTCGGCGAGACCAAGGATGACGATGTCCCCGCCGCGGTGCGCCTGCGCTGCTACGAGGCCCTGCTGGCCGGCTACTTCCCTGCCGATCGCGTATTGCTCTCGGTCCTGCCGGCGGCGATGCGCTACGCCGGGCCACGGGAGGCCGTCTTTCACGCCCTGATCCGCAAGAACTACGGCTGCACCCACTTCATCGTCGGGCGCGACCACGCCGGCGTCGGCAATTACTACGGCCCCTACGACGCCCAGCTCCTGTTGCAGGGGTTCTCGGAGGCGGAGCTAGGCATCCGGCCTATCTTCTTCGAGCACGCCTTCTACTGCACCGCCTGCGGCGGGATGGCCTCGGTCAAGACCTGTCCCCACGCGGCCGACCACCACGTCACGCTCTCCGGCACCAAGGTGCGCGCCCTGCTGGCCGAAGGCAAGGCCCCGCCGCCGGAGTTCTCACGCCCCGAGGTGGCGCGCGTACTGGTCGAAACCAGAAGTGAAAAAATACTGAAGAAGAAAAAAGGAGATATGAAGAATTGAAGATGGCCTAGCATCGCCGTACTCAATTCTTCCTACTTGCTTTTTCATTTGTCATGCTTCCTGGAGGGTATTGCGCAGCCATGTCCATGCCGGCACCGGGGCAGCCAGACGGCGCCCCGCCACCGTTGAAAGAGGCCCCGGCCTGGGACCTGGTACTCAAGCGGAACTTCGTGGAGCGCCTCAAGCGCGAGAAGTTCCCCCTGGAGATCCGCGACGAGCTGCCTCGCCTGATCGACGAGGGCTATGAGCGCATCTCCGAAGAAGACGTGGTCCGGCTCCAATGGTGGGGCCTGTACCACGATAAGCCCAAGGTGGGCACCTTCATGATGCGCATCAAGATCGCCGGCGGCCGGCTCACCCCCCAGCAGCTGCGGGCCATTGGCCAGATCGCCAATCGCTACGGCAAGGGCTACGGCGAGCTGAGCACGCGCCAGAACGTGCAGCTCCATCACCTGGAGCTCAAGCACCTGCCGGACGTGTTCGCCACCCTGGAGGCCAACGGCCTGACCACCGCCGGGGGCTGCGGCGACACCGTGCGCAATATCACCAGCTGCCCCGTCTCCGGCATCGATCAGGAGGAGCTGTTCGACGCCTCCCCCACCCTCCGTGACGCGGCGGCCTTCTTCTACGGCAACCGTGAGTACAGCGACCTGCCCCGCAAGCACAAGATCACCATCGCCTGCTGCCCCTACCAGTGCAACCTGCCGGAGATGCACTGCATCGCCCTCATCGGCGCCATCCACGAGGGCCAGGAGGGCTTTGCCGTGCGCATCGGCGGCGGGCTCTCCACCGCGCCTCGCATCTCCAAGGACATGGAGGTCTTCGTCCCGCGAGACGAGGCGCTCCCCCTCCTACGGGCCATTCTCGACCTCTGGAAGGCGGACACGCGCTACCGTGTCTCGCGCGTCAAGGCCCGCTTCAAGTTCATGGTGGACGACTACGGGCCGGAGCGCATCCGCGAACTGGTGGAAGAACGCCTGGGTAAGCGCCTGCCCCGCGTCAAGGCCCCCCAGTCCATCGGCTACACCGACCACCTGATGGCGCACCCGCAGCGCCAGCCCGGCTACTCCTACGTCGGCTTCCCCGCCCACCTGGGCTGGATGAATGGCGACCAGATGCAGGCCATCGCCGACCTGGTGGAGTCCTTTGGGGGCGACGTCCGCATCACACGCCAGCAGAACTTCATCGTCGGCCACATTCCCAACGAGCGCCTGGACGAGGTGATCGACAGGATGGCCGCGCTGGGCTATCCGCTGGACGTCAACCGCCTGCGGGGCTCGTCCATCGGCTGCACCGGCGAGCCGTTCTGCAACTACGCCGTGACGGAGACCAAGTATCGCCTCAAGCAGCTGGTGGAGCACCTGGAGCAGGCGTTTGGGCGCGACGTAGAGGGCCTGCGCCTGCAGCTCGACGGCTGCCCGCACTCCTGCGGCCAGCACTGGCTGGGGGACATCGGCATCCAGGGCACCACCGCCCGCGAGCGCGGGCCGGATGGGGCCAAGCAGCAGGCCTACGACATCTACCTGCGCGGCGGCATCGGCGCGCGGGCGACCATCGGCACGCCCCTCATCCGGCGCGTGCCCTCGGAGACGCTGCACCTCTACGTGGAGCGCCTCTACCGCGCCTATCTCGACGAGCGTGCCCGCGGCCACGCCGGCGACGACTTCAAGGCCTTCTGCGACCGGCACACCGACGCCGAGCTCTTCGCCTTCTCCGGCGCCGGCCCCGAGCACGCCCCGCGGGAGCTGGCGGCGGAGCTGGCTCGCCCAACGGCGGCCATGGCCGGCTGAAGAACGGATCCCCTGTCCCCAGGCGGCAGGCCCCGTACCACTAGTACTCCGCCACGGTGATCCTGCTGGATGCGGGCCAGATTGCGGAGCTCAGCAGAAACACCGTGGCCAGGTACGAGCGCCACGAGGCACGAATGACGGCAGCAACTAATGACGGCAACAACTGACTGAAGGACGGACACAGACGTGGTGATCGCGGAGCGCATCGACGAGCGGGTCATCTTCGACGACTTCGAGGCCGGTCAGCTGGCCGTCGAGCTAGATGACAAGGAGCCCCAGGAGGTCATCGCCTGGGCGCTAGAGACCTTCGGCCGGCGCGTCTCGATCTGCACCAGCTTCCAGCTCGACGGCATGGCCATCCTGGACATGGCCTGGCGCATCGATCCCAAGGTCCGCGTGTTTACCGTGGACACGGGGCGCCTCCCGCAGGAGACCTATGACTTCATGGAGCAGGTGCGCGAGCGCTACGG
This sequence comes from Chloroflexota bacterium, assembly GCA_034437795.1. Taxonomy (GTDB): domain Bacteria; phylum Chloroflexota; class UBA11872; order UBA12225; family UBA12225; genus DAOTTI01. The sequence continues at coordinate 29,939 of DAOTTI010000248.1, forward strand.
CATCGACATCGACGTCTACCTGCCGGATACCCGTGAGGTGGAGGTGATGGTCAGGCGCCACGGCGTGAACCTCTTCTACCGCGCCGTCCCCCTGCGCCTGACCTGCTGCGACATCCGTAAGGTGCGCCCGTTGCGCCGCGCCCTGGCCGACCTGGACGCCTGGATCACCGGGCTCCGGCGCGACCAATGGGCCAGCCGCGCCAACATCCGCAAGGTGGAGCTAGACCACGACCACGGCGGGATCATGAAGGTCAATCCCCTGGCCGACTGGACGGAAGCGGAGGTGCTCGACTACCTCAAGGAGCACGACGTGCCCCTCCACCCGCTGTACAGCCGCGGCTACCGCACCATCTCCTGCGCGCCGTGCACGCGCCCCGTAGCCGATGGCGAGGACCCCCGCGCCGGGCGCTGGTGGTGGGAGGTCAACGCCCCCAAGGAGTGCGGCATGCATTGCTCCCTCGAGACCGGCGGCTTCGAGCACGAGCTGGAGGCCATCCTCGGCGAAGCCCACGGCGCCGAGCACCGCTAGCCCCGATTCTCCATGGCCTGCGAGAAGTCCCCTTTCCCTCTGGGAGATGTACCTCAGTCCTCTCTCCCCGAGGGTGAGGGTGAGGGCTCCTTTACTTCCCTCTCCCAGAGGGAGAGGGTGAGGGCGCCGCTCATAAGCAAATTCCAGTCGATCAAGCGCCGGCCGGCGCGCACACGGCGCATGCATGATGGCGCATGACGGAGGTCACGATGGCCGTAACGCTCACGTCTGAAGAGCAGGAACTCGTCCTGGAGGAGGTCCGCGCCTTCGGCGCCGTCCTCCAGGAAGCCGGCGAGGAGGCCCGTTACCGCGCGCTCGCCGAAGCCGTCGAGCGCGGTGAGGTGCCCGATGACGCGCTTGGGCTGCTGGGGCAGATCCTCGGGATCGGCCTGCAGACCGGCCGCATCCGAAAGCTGCATCGCGCCTCCGGCGAGCAGGCCCTCCTGCGCGTCTTTGCCAGGACGCCGGCCGGCGCCGCCCACCATCGCGCCCTGGCCGAGCTGAACCGGGCCCTCGAGCAACTGGCCGGGCAGCGCATCGAAGCGGTGCGCGCCACCGCCCGCGTGCCCGGCAGCTATCTGCTCCTGATCAGCACCGAGGACTGCGAGCTAACGCTCCGCTTCACGCCCGACGAGGCCGGCGTCGAAAGCGTGGCCGTCGGCGTGTAGCCGGCGTCTACTCTCAATGAACCGTGAACCTTGATCCTTTGCACCTCGTTCAGGAGCCGAAGACGGCGCGCAAGAGAGCAGTCGCGCGGCGCGGGCGGGCGTCGGCCGGCGCCGGCGCGCTCACGCCGGCCAGCTTACGCGCCAGGTCGGTGATATTGGCCGAGATCTGGGCCTCCGCGTTGGTCATTACGAATGGCACCCCCTCGTTGAGCGAGTGGGTGGTCAGGCGCCCATCAGAAACGATCTCGGCGGAGAAGCGCTTGTTCAGGATCTGCTCTACGTCCTGCACGCGGATGCCGCCGCGGCTGTCGGCGCGGTTCAGCACCAGCATCACCTTCTCCGGCGGATAGGCCAGCGCCACCGCCACGTCGATCAGGAGCTTGCAGTTCTTGATCGCCGGCATCTCCAGGGTGGTGGGCACGACGATCTTGTCCGAGGCGTCCAGCACGTGCAGGATGCGCTCCTCGAACGTCGGCCACGTGTCGATGACCACGTAGTCGAACTGCTCCCGCAGCGCCACCAGGATGCGGCGGACGTGCTCGGCCGTCACCAGCTCCGCCTTCTCAGGAGAAGGAGGCGCCAGCAGGACCTTCACGCCCGACGGATGGGTGAGCATGATCTGGGTCAGCAGCTCGCCGTCCAGGCCGCCGGACCCGATGTGGGGCAGCAGGTCGACGATAGTCTGCTTGGGGTCCAGGTTCAGCACCACGCCCACGTCCCCGAAGAGCAGGCCGCAGTCGAAGATGGCCACCTCCTTGCCCGTCGTCTGCTTCAGGGCAACGGCCAGATTGCAGGCCAGCGTCGTGCAGCCGACGCCCCCCTTGGCCGAGTAGAAGGTAAAGATCTGCCCTTCGCGCGACGCCGCCGCTGCGGGCGGGGCCACCACGCCCGGCGCGACCCCGTTGGCTGATGGTGCGGCCGCGCCGTTGGCCCGCGCCGCGCGGCGGCTCGCGTCGCGCCGGTACACCTCCCGAATGGTGGTGATCAGCTCCTGCTCGCTCAGCGGGCGGATCAGAAACTGGCGCGCCCCCGCCAGCATGGCCCGCCGGAGATGCTCGGGGTCCGGCTCGTCCGCCACCAGGATCACCGAGATCCACGGCCAGTGGGCGGTGATCGCCTCCGCCACCTGGATCCCGTCCACGTCCGGCAGGTGCAGGTCGAGCAGAACCACGTCTGCAGGCACAGCGGCCAGCCCGCGCAGCGCCTCGTCACCGCCAGACGCCGTGCCGACGACCCGCAGGTCGGGGGCGGCGCGCAGCGTCTGCATAAGGTGTTCGCGCCGGTCGAGCGAGCTATCGACCACGACCAGGCGAATGTCCTGGGGGGAAGGGATCATCGGGGAAGGACCAGAGCCAAAGCTAAAGGTGGGCACGGCGGCAGGGGCACGCGGGGCGGAGCCACCACGCGCCTCAGCCTTTCATACGCGGCGCGGCCCCCAAAAGGGACGGCGCCGTGCCGCTCAGATGCGCCACACGCGGCCCGACCCCCAGAAGCACGGCACACCCCCTCACACCTCGCCGAGCGTAGCGAGAGCCAATCCCCACGTCCTTTGTTCCTCCTCTCCCGCACGCGGGAGCGAGCCCGTCTGCGAGGCGCGGACGGCGCGGGCCAGCTTCCCCCTCCCCCACGTGCGGGAGCGGGGCGAGCGGCGCCACCGTGGGTG